>NZ_JBFHGM010000112.1:0-15064 GCF_041583095.1 Draconibacterium sp. | reverse complement strand
ATTGAATGGCTAATTATATCAAAATCAAAAGCTAATTTGGTATTGCGGAAGAAATTCCGGATAGCAACGAATCTCGAATAAGACTCAATCCGGCTTTTGTGGCCGGTTAAAACTCAGGAAACTGCAGTTTTAAATTTTGGGGATTGTTCGGGATTTGTTTTTTATGACCAGCAGTGGATGTAAGCTGATAAACTTCCGAGGCTTCAAAGCGCGATGCAATATTTATTTCGAATCGATCAGTGAGTGGCTGCATTGTTTCCAAAGCTTTTTTATGCGTGTTATTGTCTTTTGATATGTGGCTCAGAAAGACGCATCTCAATTCACCGTTGGTATGTTTATCCAGCAGTTCAAAAGCCTGGTCGTTCGAGAGGTGCCCAACATTAGATGCAACCCTTTCTTTCAGGAACTGCGGATAGCGGCCTTCCCAAAGCATTTTTTCATCGTAGTTCGATTCCAGGAATAAAGCATTACATTTTGCAACATGTGCTTTTACATTTTCGCACGCTTCACCAATGTCGGTAAAAACGCCAATGTAAATGTCGTTGTAGCTAATTCTGAATGAACACGGGTCGGCAGCATCGTGGAGTTTTTGTACCGGGTGAACAGTAAAATCATCCACCTCGATCGTTTCATCGCAGGTAAAAAACCGCGGGTAATCGGGCCGAAGATTTTTATATGAACCATCGTAGGTTTTGGCGGTCATGTACACCGGAATCTGAAGTCGTTTCCCCATAACCCGTGCACCGCGCATGTGGTCGCTGTGTTCGTGGGTAATAAAAAGTGCCCGTAACTTGCTTGCATCCAGACCGCGTTCTTTCATTCGATTCAGAATCTGCTTGGTAGAAATTCCGGCATCCACTAAAATTGCCGAGTTTTCATTTCCAATGTAATAGCAGTTTCCGTTACTTCCTGATGCGATGGCGCAAATTTCGAGCATATTGTTTTGTTAATTGTCATCGCCTGCATTATTTGCAGGCAATGACTATGGTGTTTTTTATTTTACAAGTTTTGAAATGGCACGGAACGAAGGATCGCCGGCTGAACCTGTTAATTCAAACAGGATCGATTCGTACGAGCTCATCATAATTCCTTCGAAACGGAAACGCTCTTTTGCCAACTCAACATTAGCAGCGGTGCGCGATGAAACACAATCCATAACAACGATAGGGTTTAAACCGGCGGCTTTTAAATCAACAGCAGTTTGCAGTACACACACGTGCGATTCAATTCCACAAATGATGATGTTTTTTGCGTTCAGTTCTTTTAATTTTTCAGCTATCTCAGGAACATCATAACAGCTAAAGTCTTTCTTTTCAAAGTAGCTGAATTCGTCAAAGGCAGCCTGAATTTCGGGTACTGTTTCACCCAATCCTTTTGTGTATTGTTGCGATACCAGCATCGGCACTTCCAGCTCTTTTAAACCCTGTGTTAGTGTTTCGCAATTTTTTAGCAGTGTTTCTTTATCGTTCATGGCAGCAATCAGCCGCTCCTGAATATCGATAACTAATCCAACAGTATTTTCTTTTGTAATTCTCATCTTCAATTTCGGGTTAAAAATCTCTTCAATCTAATTCAATCTTCTATCAATCTTTCTTCTCAGTCTTGGCCTGTAAACGCGATTTGCTACCCAAATAACCACCGTGGTGGCGCTTGGCATAATCGTCGTTGGTAAAACCAATTTTGTTCATCATCGATACCACCAGTGCATCGCCAATAACGGTCATTACGGTGGTGGATGTTGTAGGAGAAAGTCCCAGCGGGCAAACTTCCTGCGGGTTTCCCGTGTAAATAAAAGCGTCGGCATTTTTTGCCAGCACACCTTCAGGGTTACTCGAAATAACGATCAGCGGAATTCCTGCATATAAATTTTCTGCCAGCTCAATCAGCTCAATAATTTCGCGGGTTTTTCCCGAGTTTGAAATCACCAGTAAAACATCGTTTTGTTGTAGCACTCCAAGGTCGCCGTGTTGCGATTCGCTGGGGTGAAGAAAAACCGCCGGTGTTCCGGTTGAGCTAAATGTGGTTGCAATATTTGCTGCAATTTGCCCGGCTTTTCCCATTCCGCTGGTAACCAGTTTTCCATTCTTCTGGTGTACCTGGCGGTGTATCAATTCAATAGCATCAAGCATCCCGTCTTCTACCGGAATAGCCTGAATGGCTTTTGCTTCATGTTCAATAACTTGTCTGATCGCTTCCTTCATTGTAATCTGTTTTAAGTGCTGCAAATCTACTGAAAAAAAAGAAGTGGCTCAGTACAGCATTTCTGTTTTAGCAGAATTTTACAATCAAGTGATTTTTGTTACAGAAAAAATGTGTTGTAAGTCATAAAATTTCAAAACAAAATGAAGGGTTTAACGGTTAAATAATCGTTACATTTAACATTAATTTTTAAAAACTGAAAGTCAATTAGTTAATGAACTAGTGTTGAAACCATGTTTTTGCTTCTGGTCCGGTTATAGTTGGCTTTCGACGACAAACAATTAATATATATGAAAATTCATGAATATCAAGCCCGAAATTTATTCAGGAAGTACGGGATTCCTGTGCCGGAAGGTGTTGTTTGCCACACGGTTGATGAAGTAAAACAAAATGTGTCGGACAAAGACAAGCTGCGTGTAATAAAAGCGCAGGTACATGTTGGAGGACGCGGAAAAGCCGGCGGAGTAAAATTGGCGAATACAAAAGCCGAGGCCGTTGAAAAAGCCGAACAAATTCTTGGAATGGACATAAAAGGCATTACCGTTGAAAAAGTACTGGTTGCCGATGCTGTGGACATTGAAAAGGAATTTTATGTTGGTTTAATCAACGACAGGAACACCAAGTCGGTAACGCTTATGGCAAGTGCCGAAGGTGGTGTTGAAATTGAAGAAGTGGCCAAAGTTTCGCCGGAGAAAATCATTAAAATGCCTATCGATCCATCGATGGGATTAATGCCCTGGCAGGCACGTAAAATTGCCATTCAGCTATTTAGCGATCCAAAAGAAATCCGCCAGTGTGCCAATATTTTGGTAAAACTTTACCGCTTGTATATCGAAACCGACTCTTCGTTGGCAGAGATAAATCCACTTGTTCTTACGCCCGATAAACAGGTTTTGGCTATCGACGGAAAAATGAATTTTGATGACAATGCCTTGTATCGCCAGAAAGAAATTTTGAGCATGCGCGAGGCCGATAAAGAGGAGTTGAAAGAGATTGAAGCAAATGCCAAAGGTCTTTCATACATTAAACTCGATGGAAATATTGGTTGTATGGTAAACGGCGCCGGTTTGGCAATGGCTACCATGGATATGATTAAACTGT
This sequence comes from Draconibacterium sp., assembly GCF_041583095.1. Classification (NCBI taxonomy): domain Bacteria; kingdom Pseudomonadati; phylum Bacteroidota; class Bacteroidia; order Marinilabiliales; family Prolixibacteraceae; genus Draconibacterium; species Draconibacterium sp. Next base: position 11,764 of record NZ_JBFHGM010000112.1, on the reverse strand, counting down.
ATGGCGGCGAACCTGCCAACTTCCTTGATATTGGTGGTTCATCGAATCCGCAAAAAGTGGTGGATGCCATGAATATTTTGCTGAGCGACCAGAATGTGAAATCGGTAATGATCAACATTTTTGGAGGTATTACCCGCTGCGACGATGTAGCCCGCGGTTTGGTAATCGCCCTCGATCAGATAAAAACCGATGTGCCTATTGTAATTCGTTTGTCAGGAACCAATGCAAAAGAAGGTTTGGAAATTATTAAGCAAACAGGATTGCCGGTTGTTGAAACCATGCGCGAAGCGGCTCAAACAGCAATTGAGTTAAGTAAAAAGTAAGGCAGAAGTTTAAAGTAAAAAGTGAAAAAGTAATGAGCATACTTATAAATAAAGATACAAAAGTAATCGTACAGGGAATTACCGGTCGCGACGGAGCTTTCCATACCGAAAAGATGAAAGCCTACGGAACCAATGTTGTTGGTGGAACTTCGCCGGGTAAAGCCGGTCAGGAAGTTGAAGGTGTACCGGTTTTTAACAGTGTTGAAGATGCCGTTAAAGCAACAGGAGCCAATGCATCGGTAATATTTGTACCGGCGGCTTTTGCAGCCGACGCCATTATGGAAGCCAGCTATGCAGGTATTGAGTTAGTGGTTTGTATTACCGAACATGTTCCGGTTCAGGACATGATTAAAGTAACTCCGGTTTTAAAGAAACACGGTACAAAACTGATTGGAGCCAACTGTCCGGGGTTAATTACTCCTGAGGAGTGTTTGATCGGTATTCTTCCGGCAATGATCTTTAAAAAAGGAAACGTTGGTTTAATCTCGCGTTCAGGAACGTTAACCTACGAAGTGGTAAATATGTTGACCGAAAGCGGGCTGGGCCAAACTACCTGTGTAGGAATTGGTGGCGATGCCGTTTCAGGTTTATATTTTATCGATTTGCTGGAGATGTACGAAAACGATCCGGCAACCGAAGCCGTTGTTTTAATTGGTGAAATTGGCGGTGATGCCGAAGAGCAGGCAGCCCGTTTTATCAAGGAGAAAATGACTAAACCTGTGGTTGCGTTTATTGCCGGGCAGTCAGCGCCTCCGGGAAAACGTATGGGACACGCCGGTGCTATTATTTCAAGTGGATCGGGAACTGCGGAAGAAAAGATTAAAGCTTTTAAAGCTGCAGATGTTCCGGTGGCAAAAGAGCCACGGGATATTCCGGGATTAGTAAAAGAAAAGTTGGGATTGTAATATCCGGTTTGAAAAATAGAAAAGAGGCTGTCCGAAATTGGGCAGCCTCTTTTTTGTGGGATAAAGCGCTAAGCGGTTAGAACCATTAAGCGCGTATCGCTTTGTTTTTTATAGAATCTCATCAATATTTTCAGGTGGATTTCCCAATACTGCTTTGTCGCCGTTCACCACGATAGGGCGGTGCAGCAATTTCGGATTTTCAACCAGTACTTTTATCCATTCTTCGTCGCTCAATACTTTTCCTTTGCATTGCTCTTTGTAGTCTTTTTCGTGCTGACGAACAAAGTCAAAAGGTTTTTTGCCGGTTTTGGCAATCAGCTCCGTAAGTTCTTTTTCGTTTAAGCCATCAGTCAGGTAGCTTACAACTTCAAAATTACAACCTTTGTCTTCAAGGTATTGCAGCCCTTTTCGGCTTTTCGAGCAGCGTGGATTGTGATATATTTTCATGTTTTATTCTGTATTTAATTATTTTCTGTTTCTGAATCTGATATCGATTTAATGTAATTGTAGAAGTCCTCCTGCGCCCGGTATTTTTTATCTGTTTCTCCGTCGGAGTAAGTGTTTAATAGTTTTGGATCGAGTATCCGGGCTTTTGAATTATCTTTTAACTGAATGAGTAGTTGTTCTTTTAATTCCGCTTTAATCGACTCGTTGTAAATAGGGCAGGCCACCTCTATTCTTCGGTTCAGATTGCGCGACATCCAGTCGGCTGATGAGATGTACATTTTTTCTTCGCCATCGGCACCAAACAAGAACAGTCGTGTGTGTTCAAGGTATTTATCCACAATGCTAATGGCGGTTATATTTTCGCTGTAGCCTTCCAATCCTATCTGCATTCCGAAAATGCCACGTATAATCAGCTGTATTTTTACACCGGCCTGGGAAGCTTCGTACAGCTTAATCATCATTCCCGGATCAATAAGGCTATTCATCTTCAGGATCATCCACGCAGGTTTTCCCTGTTTGGCCAGCTCTATTTCACGATTTATATTTTTTACAAAGTGTTTGCGCATCGAGAACGGACTTACTACCAGGTGTTCATACCCGAAATGCAGGTAGTTTTGTTTGAAAAACATAAATACTTTTTCCACTTCGTCAGCCAGTCGCGAATCGGCTGTAAGCAAGCCTTTATCGGTATAAACCCTTGCAGTTCCTTCGTGGAAATTCCCTGTGCCAATGTAGGCGTAGTTACGCATTTTACCCTCTTCTTTTCGCTGAACCCACACCAACTTGCTGTGTACTTTCATCCCGGGAACACCGTTTATTACATTGGCGCCTTCTTCCTGCAGTTTGTTGGACCAGAGGATATTCGCCTCTTCATCGAAACGTGCCTGAAGCTCCACTACTACAGTAACCTTCTTCCCGTTTCTTACGGCGTTTAATAGTGCATTCACAACTTTCGAGTCGGCGGCAACACGATAAATCGTAAGTCCTATTTCTTTCACCTGAGGATCGATTGCTGCTTCGCGCAGAAAATCGAGAACATGATTAAAGGTGTGATATGGGAAATGCAACAGAATATCCTTTTGGCGCATCATTTTCAGGATACTGGTAAAAGGAGGCAGGTCTTTGTGTCGGGAAGGAGGCAGGTTGGTATAGTAATGTTCTTTTTTGCCGATCTCAGGAAAATTCATAAAGTCCTTATGATTGTGGTACCGGCCACCCGGGACTGCATCACTTTTTGCCAACCTCATTTTTTTTAGTAAAAAATCGAGCAGATCATCGGGCATTTCACGGTCGTAAAGTAAACGAACCGGCTTTCCTTTTTTGCGCTTTTTCAGGCTGTGGCTCATTTTTTCCACAAAACTTTTCGAAATGTCATCGTCGAGGTCCAACTCAGCATCGCGCGTAATTTTTATGGTATAAGCCCCATACATGTCGTAATCAAAATAGAAGAAAATGTCGGCCATGCAGAAACGAATAATATCGTCGAGATAAAGTACGAACTGTTTGCCATTCTCCTCAGGCAGCACCAAAAAACGCGGTACCGAACGGCCCGGAATTCGGATCAGAGAATAGGCCAGATCTTCAGGGTCTTCTTTTTTCCAAAGCTTAACGGCCAGGTAAACCGAACGATCACGCAAATAAGGGAACTTATTCTTTTTGCTCAGCATAATAGGCACCAGGTTGGGCAATACTTTATCGTAAAAGTAATTGCGCACAAACTCGCCTTGTTTTTCTGTCAGGTCCTTTTCTTCAATGATGAAAATATTATTCTCTTCCAGCTCTTCCAGAATATTGGCATAAATCTCCTGAACCTTATTTTGCTGTTCGTATACAATCTCCTGTATCTTGTTGTGCAATTCTTCCGGCGTCATCTCTCCCAAAAGGTTTTCTTCATCACGGCCAAGCGCAACCATCCGTCGGACAGCTGCCACGCGCACTCTGAAAAATTCATCGAGGTTATTCGAGAAAATTCCGATAAAACGAATGCGTTCGAAAAGCGGTGTTTCCGGATCCTGAGCTTCCTGAAGCACTCTTTCGTTAAACGATAACCAACTTATTTCGCGGTTTATGAACTTTTCTTTTGAGTACATATTGAATGAAGAATTGAACGGTTATTAAATTACAAGACGACCTTTACAAGATGTAAAAAGACAGCGAAAAAAGCAAGAATAAAGCGGGTTTTCGACGATTTATTGCCCGCCAAATTCCATTAAATAGGCTTTGATAAATCCGTCGAGTTCGCCATCGAGTACTGCGTTAATATTTCCCGATTCAAAATTGGTACGTAAGTCTTTTACCATTTTGTAGGGTTGCAGCACATACGAACGGATTTGTGAGCCCCATTCAATCTTCTTTTTCGCCGATTCTATCTCTGCTGTTTTTTCGTGGCGTTTACGCAGTTCCATTTCGTAAAGCTGCGATTTTAAAAGCCTCAGCGCATTTTCTTTGTTGCCCAGTTGCGAGCGGCTTTCGGTATTTTCAATGGTAATTCCGGTTGGTGCATGTCGCAGTCGAACACCGGTTTCCACTTTGTTTACGTTCTGCCCGCCGGCACCTCCGCTTCGGAAAGTATCCCAGGTAATATCTGCGGGATTGATCTCTATTTCGATGGTGTCGTCAACCAGTGGTGCCACATACACCGAAGTGAACGAAGTCATTCGTTTGTTTTGGGCATTAAATGGCGACAAGCGCACCAGGCGGTGCACGCCGTTTTCGCTTTTCAGGTATCCGTAGGCAAATTCACCTTCAATTTCGATGGTGCAGCTTTTTATACCCACCTCGTCGCCGCCCTGCATGTCGGCGATTTTCATTTTGTAGCCCTGTTTCTCAATCCAGCGCGTGTACATCCGAAACAGCATGTCGGCCCAGTCGTTACTTTCGGTACCACCGGCACCTGCATTTATGCGTAACACGGCTCCCAGGCGGTCTTCTTCGTTACGAAGCATATTTTGTGTTTCCAGCTCTTCAATCAGCGTTAGCGTTTCGGTATAAGCCTTATCAACTTCTTCTTCGCTGGCCTCTTCCATCTCGAAAAACTCGTATAGCACAAGGAAATCTTCGGTGGCTTCGTGTACTTTTTTAAAGCCATCGGTCCACACTTTTATGGTGCGGATTTTTTTCATTTGGGCTTCGGCTTCTTTGGGATTATTCCAGAATTCAGGATCCTGGGTTTTTAATTCTTCTTCTTCCTGCTCAATTAACTTTGCATCGTAGTCAAAGATGCCTCCTCAGCGCATCCCGGCGCTCAACAAGGTCTTTTACCTGTTCCTTTAAAATCATTGTTTAACTATTTTTGTTGGACGCAAATGTACGATGAAAAGTTCAGAATCCGGATATTTGATACTGGTTTCTGGATACTAGATTCCGGATTCTTGAAATTACTTGATTGTGGTGGCTGTAGACTGAGACTGATCGCTGCTTTTTATTCCAGCACTTCATTCATATGCCGGTGTATCAATTCCGGTTCAAAACCACGTCCCTGAGTGTAGCGGATAATCTGCCCCATTTTGGTGAATTTGTCTTTCTTCTTAATGGTTTTGGCTTTGTCTTTCATGGTTTTTACCAGCACTTTTATGTATTTCTCTTCATCAATTTTTTCAAGGCCTTTTTCAATGGTGGCATCCGAAAGTCCTTTTTGGCGCAGGTAAAAACGCATTTTTACGCGGCCCCATTTGTTGAATTTAAACTTGTCGTTAACGTAAGCTCTGGCAAATCGTTCGTCGTCGATGTACTTTTCAGCGATCAGTTTTTCGATAATCTCGTCTACAATTTCATCTACAATTTCGTAAGTCAGTATTTTTTTACGGATATCTGCAGAGCATTGCTCCGAACGGCTGCAGAGTTGTGCCATTTTAGAATAGGCCTGTTCAATTTGCTGATCGTGATTTTCCATTCGTTCAAAACCATTTTTAAAGGAAAATAAAAATAGTGAAAAATCTAACTTAATCCTATTCTCCTATTGTACAGCATATAATATATGGTGAGTGGGGGTATTTTCTGGTGTTGTGTCTTTTTTGAAATGACACAACACTAGTCGGCAAGCGATTCTTCTTTGCGTACTCCGGTAAAGAATTCTTCCAAATCGGCCAAAGTCGATTCCGTTTTTTCCACATCGCGAACTACTTCACCTTTATCCAGAATAACAATTCGTGAACACACATCGGCCACATGGTCGAGGTCGTGACTCGAGATCAATAGTGTTTTTTCCTTTTGTTTCGAAAATTCCTTAATGATATTCCGGAGTTGGTACTGCGACGACGGATCGAGGTTCGCAAATGGTTCGTCTAGAATTATTACCTCCGGGTTTCCGAGCAGGGCACCAACTACGCCAACTTTCTTTTGGTTTCCTTTCGACAGGTCGCGAATAAATTTCTTTTTACCCAAAATTTCGTCCTTAAAGAAGTCGGTGTAATCTTCCAGAAAATTGGAAACATCTTTAGCATTCAAACCACGCAATTCGCCAATAAATTCGAAATACTCATCGGGCGTGAGGTAGCCAATCGTAAAACTTTCGTCGATGTAAGCAGCTACCAGCTCTTTCCATTCTTCGGTTTTCGAAACCTGGATTCCGTTGATTACTACTTCGCCTTTATTAGCTCTTATCAGGTCGAGCACGAGTGAGAAGAAGGTGGTTTTTCCGGCTCCGTTGTTACCAACTAAGCCAAATACTTCGCCTTTGGCAATGTGTAATTCTTCAAGATTAAGAACTGTTGTTCCATTGTATATTTTTTGTAAGCTATTTACTTGTATCATGATTTTAAAAGTTTGAAACTGGAAGATTTGCGCTTCCGGCATATGGTTAATTTTTTATTTTTTTCTAACTCGGATTGTTTTCTCGCTGATTACGCAAATAATCGCAGATTTTATTTATCATGTTTTTTGCGAAATCAGCGCTATCTGCGAGCCATTATTTTTTAGGTTGATTTGTAGTTGTAAATCATTTTGTGTTTACGCTTGAGGTATTGCCCGGTAAAATAGTCTATTAAACGCGGGTGAAGGATAATTCCGATAAAACCCAGCGAACCGAAAACGATATAGGCTGCGATACTTCCGAATGCCCACGAAAGCAATCCGTAAAATGCCACCGGACCAAAAACAACCGGGAAGGCCATCAGCCACTGGGTAGCGCCAACGCCCTGGTAGTTAAACGCTGCCCGCTGGTTTAATTCGATTGCTTTTTTACTGTTTAAACCAAGTGCAAATATCACCCACGAGTTTACTCCAACGTTGTAAAGCATAACCACTAAATGAATGTACAGTACCTTTGGCGAAATGTACATGTAGCCCAACGAAAGAAGATAAAAAACAACATTCGTTACTGCCATCAGGAAAAAGGCCGATTGAATCACCTGTTTCATTCGTACGTTTTGAGCCATCAACAAAGGATAGTATTTACCGTGCCATGCCGGGAAAAACTGTCCGTACATCATGCTGAAAACACCTGTCATAAACATACCGCCTAAAACGAGAATAAACTCCGGAATCTCTTCTCCGCCGTTGGTTTTGTAGATCAGTAGTCCGTAGAAAAGAAATAGCACTGACATCATGGCTGTATTTTTCGGGCGTTTGTTACGCATAATCATTTTCACTTCCAGCGACAGCATTTTTCCGTAGTCGCCAACATTGTTCAGCCACGAGAAATCGTGTGTAGATCCTTGTTTTTTCTTTTTGCTGAGTTCGTCGAGATAAAAGCGGCTGTTGATATACGATTGATTTAAAAAGTATAAAGCAACAATCGCGACAGGGAAGATTATTGCAGCGTATGGATTGGCCACAACAAAATCGAAGAGTTTTCCAAAGCCTCCTGTCAGGTCAACGATATTAAAATAGTCGATAGCCGTTAAGCCGGCGGCTAATCCCAGAAAACTGTAAAACAGAACATCCGATTCGTTGGTTCGCCATTTAATGTATAACGCCAGAAAATGGTTTACAAAAATCATAAAAAACAGCGCTGCCAGCCATGCCCAAAAAACGGGAGGCGCCAGTGTTGGTGCTGCTATACGGATAACAAACGGCAGCCCGAGTATTAAAGGCAAAACGTTAAAAAAATGCAGCAACGATTTGTTAAGCATGTAACGCGCAATTCGCTTACGTTTTACCGGTAAAAGTAAAAAAGGCTGAAATCCAAAGGTCGGCAGGTTCTGGATCATAATTCGCAGAACGAGCTCGTAGCCAAAGTAAATCAGCAGCATGGCATTAAATGCCTGAATTGGATTTTCAAGATCTTTTAAATTCTCAGTGAGTTGGAAGCCCATAAAAAAAGCCACCAGCGAAAAATAAATGGCAAAAAAGATAAGGATACCTTTGGTGGCCATGTTTTTGTTTTTCGATGCCGACCGCAGAAATTCGCGCCAGGCAAAGTAGAAGAAGTTTCGTTTCATTTTTAAATTGTGTGATTATTGTTTTTCTTATTTGTTGGTCAGCCGTACTTTGAAAAAGTTACAAAGCAAACTCGGCAAATTGTTCTAAAAAGTGTTCTTTAATCTTTTGGGGCACATAGAAGAACTGTCCGTAGAGAAAAACAGTTAAGGCTACCATAAAAAATGAAAGCCCTAAAAGAATCCAGATGTTTTCAATCGATTTGAGTCCTAAAATGTTAAATGTTTGAAAAGAGATATTGGGTAGTTGTGCAATTACTGAATAAGTCTGAGTTACACGAGAATATTGGTCGACCAATAAAAACGATTTCCCAGGTATTGCTTCTAACTTTGCTTTTTTAAAGATCAGGAAATGATACAGTATAACTCCAATAAACAATAACAGCATAAAACTTCCAATAATCCAAATCGACTTTTCTATAACTTGAAACAGTAAAAACAATCCAAGAGTGCTTACAAAAGTTGTAATTACTTTTGGCCAGCGGTAAAACTTCACTAGATATTTCCAGAGCAAACGGTTGTACTTTCGCTTCAGTTCTCTTTCTTTTTGCTTTTTAATCTTGCTAAACCCATAAATCCCGAATTTTTTAAATGCGTTTTTTAATCCTTCATCAAAACTTAGTTCCGGGTTTTGTTTCCATTGTTCTTCAATGGACGATGCCAGGTGATCAACCAATTCAATTTGTACATCGTAATGGTACACATAATGTCTTCTGCAAAATTGGAAGAGTTGTTCGGTTTCTTCTTGTGTAATGGTTCGGTTCATGGTACTTCTATTTTACAAATTCGGGGAATTGTTGGATAAAATGTTCTTTGATTTTTTGAGGGATGAAAAAAAGATAAGCAAACAGAACAATGGTTGAGCTTACTATGAAAAAGGCGACGGGTAACAAAACAATGAAATTTGCTGGCATACTTATGCTTTGTTCCTCAAGTAATTGAAATGGCAGATTTGCCCCAATAGGTAAATAGCATAGAAACATTGCAAAGTATTGAATGTGTTTAAGTTGATTCAACAATAAAAAAGATTTACCCGAGATGGGGTTTGCTTCGGTTATCGATTTATACCGAAGATGATAAACAAGGTTGCCACAAACTAACACCAAAATATAAATAGCAAATAGCCAATGCAGTTGAGGAACAATTTTAAACAGTGAAACTACTGCCAAACTTAAGGCCAGGGTAAACAGCATTTTTGGCCAACGATAGAATTCAAGCAGATAATGCCACAGAATACGGTTATACTTTCGGGTCAGTGCCCGTTGTTTTTGCTGTTTAACTTGTTGAAATCCGGTCGACCCAAATTTTTGGAGTGCTTTATAAACGGCATACTTAAAGGGATCTTCCGGTTTTTCTACCCAGTGTTGTTCAATTAAGGATGCCAGATGGTCAACCAGTTCAATTTGTAAATCGTATTGAGAAACATCGTGGTTTTCGCAAACTCTAAAAAGATGTTCGGTTTCTTCTTGTGTAATGGTTCGCTTCATTTATGCCAGTTTTGGGTTAATCAATACTTCCATGTTCGAAATAAAACTTTTCATTTCATTCAACAAGTTGGCAGTTTCTTTTTTCCCTTTCTCGGTGATATAATAATACTTCCGTACACGGTTGTTTACTTTGGCCATTTCAACACTCAACAAGCCTTTGGCTTCCAGTTTGTGCAGGGTGGGGTAGAGTGCACCTTCGGTAACTTTAAGTTGTCCGCTGGTAATTCTTTCCACCTCGCGGGTAATCTGGTATCCGTACATTTTGCCTTGCTCTTTTAACAGCGAAAGCACTATGGTTGAAAGACTTCCCTTGTACAAGTTGTTTTTTTGCATGGATTAAAATTATGAAAAATATAATACCTAAGCAAATTAGGCATGTGTTTTGTGCCATGCTTTAGCTTGGCAATTTTAAAATTTCCTATTTAACTTGGCTTCAGCCGTTAATGTATTTTAAAGGCTAAAGCCGATTTTCCATTGTTATAGTGAAATCACCGGGCTGAAGCCACGGTGTAAAATTATTCAAACCTGTCAGTTAAAACCACTCCGTCTTTAAAACGCTCCACTGTCCCGTCGGTATTAAAAACTTCAACCATAACAATATAGGGGCCGGTTGGTAACTGATTTCCATTCTCGTCCTTTCCATTCCAGCTAATTTGTTCGTGCGTTCCCAAAACCGCATTGTCGGACAGTTTACACAGTCGGCGCCCGGCAGTATCGAATACCAGAATGTTGCAAATATATCCGGGGCTGTCCATCGAAAGATCGATTGAGTAATTGTCGTTATAACCGTCATTATTCGGAGAAAAAGCTTCCGGCTGAAATGTCACTGATATTTTTTGTGCTTCATGATTTATAAATTGTGAGTTCTGGTAGCCCGGTGTTCCATACCCCGATTGTGTGGATGCTGAATGCCAGTTAGAAGCATCGTTTGTTGGTGCCGAAAAGGAAATACGTTCGAGTGCAATACCTTCACGATCGTAGAAAATAGGAGAATGCATTTTTTCGTAGTAGTAAAATTCATCGATGATTTCCATATCGCTGTTTAGCAGAACCACGTAATCATCATCGTTATTAAACGAAGGGAATTTTTCCATTTGCAGAAAACACTCGGGACAGTTGATGGAAAACCACGGAAAAACACCAAGCGTATCTTTTGTTAGCGCAAGATATTCGTTGGGAAGCAATTTCTGCTTTTCGCTCGTTAGTGCATAAACTTGTGTAAGCTCCAAATCGCCGTCGCGCGAAGCGAGGTAAAGTTTATTCAGCGGGATTTCTTTTTCCGAGTTGTTGTAAATCTCTACATAATCCTCTCCATCCGGAACCGGGTTAAAAAGTACCTCATTCAAAACAATGTCGCCGGGCTCGATGACAACCGGATTCTTTTCTTCGCCCGAAACAATCACTTCATCTAGGATTACCTTATTCGATGCGTAATGATTATTCATATAAACCACGATTTGCAAATCATTTCCAACAAGCCCGGATTGTTGTGCAACGGTTTGCCCCCAGTTTCCCCGATTATCGCTGTTGATTTCAAAAGATTGTTCTTCACTTTGATCAAGAATAAAAAATGCTTTTAGGTATTTCTGTTCTTCGTTGGTACTGCTGCCTGTTTCGTTGGCATCAAGCTGAATGGTGATATTCTTAAAGGCCGTAATATCGATAATTTCCGAACGCCAAACTACTTCTCCATTAATGTCGCAGCACTCAAAACGCCCGCCGGAAGTTGTAACTGTTTTGGCGTAATCGTCTTCGGTTTCGAGGGCGACCTGGCTAAAATCGAGTGTCCATTTTGTAATGCCGATGAAGTCTGAATTGACACCAGTTCCATCGCTTTTTCCCCAAACGCCTTTATCGGGGATAGAAAAACTTTCGTGCCAGATTTCCTGTGCATTTATTGGGTTGAAAAACAGGATGAAAGAGTATGTTAATAATTTTAGAAGATTGGGTTTCATAGCATTTACAATTAGAAGCAAAATACTAACTTTGACGCACATTTAGACAGAAAAGACTATAAATTTTTTAAAAAATCAAACATGAAAGTTGCAATTGTTGGAGTGAGCGGTGCTGTTGGACAGGAGTTCCTGAAAGTGCTTGCTGAAAGAGATTTTCCTATGGATGAGTTGGTAATTTTTGGTTCGGCAAGAAGTGCCGGCAAAACTTACGAATTTAAGGGTAAACAGCTTACAGTTAAAGAACTCAAACACGGCGACGATTTTAAAGAT
>NZ_JBFHGM010000111.1:0-15139 GCF_041583095.1 Draconibacterium sp. | reverse complement strand
GTATTGTCGTCCTGAACTTCAATTTTTACCTCCACCATTTTTTCGGGCAGAAGCGATTCGATCATTTCCGGCCATTCAATCAGGCAGTAGTTTCCGCTGTAGATGTAGTCTTCGTAGCCCAGGTCGTAAGCTTCTTCAATATCTTTTATCCGGTAAAAATCGAAATGAAAAATTGAATCAAAATCAGCAGTGTTGTATTCGTTTATCAGTGCAAAAGTAGGACTGGTAACGTTGTCGTCCGATCCGAGTGCACGGCAAACCGACTGGATGAAAGTTGTTTTTCCTGCACCCATTTTGCCGTAAAATGCAAAAACGCGGTCGTCGCTAAATGCTGTAATTAGCTCCTTTGCAGCAATATCGAGATCGTCGGGCGAATTGATTTTTTTTGAATACATTTTTTCTACAATTTTTGCAATTATACAAAAAGCACCACATATTTTGTATCCCATGAGATAAAATGCGATAAAAATCAGGGAAATGCATGGGTATAAGGGGGTTGTTTTTCATTAAAATGTTTTAATTTTGGCAAATATCATTAATGAAAAATGCACCCGGCGAATTTGTAAAGCGATAGATTTAAAAGGTGGTTTTCAAACGATTCGATTTAAATAATTTAAAACTAAAAATATGAATATTCCAGCTGATTTGAAATATACGCAAGACCACGAATGGGTACGCGTTGAGGGAGATGTAGCTGTTGTAGGTGTTACCGATTTTGCCCAGGGAGAACTGGGTGATGTTGTGTTTGTTGAAATTGAAACTGAAGGTGAAACACTGGATAAAGGTGAAACTTTTGGTACAGTTGAGGCAGTGAAAACCGTTTCTGACCTGTTTATGCCAGTTGGAGGTGAAGTTGCCGAGTTTAACGAAGACCTGGCCGACGACCCTGAATTGGTAAACAAAGATCCTTACGGAAAAGGATGGATGATTAAAATAAAAGTTGCAGACGCAGCTGAGTTGGACGACCTGATGGACGCTGACGCTTACAAAGCAATGATTGAAGCTTAAGAGATTCTACAGCATAAGTAAATGCCTCATCGTTTTCGGTGGGGCATTTTTTTGTGGCATAGTTTGATGAAACCCATCTGTCACATTCAGGCAGCTTGTCAATGAAATATGGAACCCTTCCTAAGATTTAATTCTGTCCGCCATAATTCGATGAAAGCTTCTTTTGGGTTTTGTTTAGCCTTTCATCAACCGGTGAAAGCTGGTAAGAATTTAGTCATACACTTTCATTATCGGATGAAAGACTGTAAATAGTATATTTCTTCATTTCATCAACCGATGTTAGCTTGTTGAAATGCACAAAAAAGCCGGAATCAAAATGATCCCGGCTCTTTATATTGTTTTTCGAATTAATTATACCGATGTGAATTCAAATTAAACTTTTCAATCGGCATTAACCATTGTAATTTCAGCCTTTCGCTTAAGGCTCATGCTGAAAACAATTGGTATTATCCGCATTTCGAGCATCCGCAAGAGAGGCAGGTTAAACAGCCTTCCTGGTAAACTACTTCGTCCGATCCACATTCGCCACACTTTGCATCATCGGCGATTGTTCCGTCAGGAATGTATTTTTTTAGTGCACGTGCAACACCCGCTTTCCACGAGTTAATGGTATCATTATCCAGTTGCAGACTGGTTACCAGCTCAACAATTTTATGAATTGGCATACCGTGGCGCAAGGTTCCCGAAATTAATTTGGCGTAGTTCCAGTATACAGGATTGAATTTGTGCGACAATCCTTCAATCGTGGTTTTGTAGCCACGTTTGTTCGCATATTGGAAATCGTAACGCGAATCTTCGCCTTCCCAGCTTTTAATGATATTACCTTTTGTTATCGAGCGAGGCAGCAGAATTCCGTCTTCGTCGTCGTGCAAACCGGTGAAAATTTCATAAGGTCTGCCATCCATTAAGCCGATAAACGCAATCCACTTCTCTTTGTTGTTTTGGAAACGTACTACATCGGCTTCCAGTTTTTCAGGGCGTTTCAGCGGGAATGAGCCGTCTTCTGTTTTTTTCTTGTTATCGTCGTTCGAAATAAGCACACCCGAGCGTGATCCGTCGCGATAAACAGTAACACCTTTACATCCGCTTTTCCACGCTTCGAAATACAAGTCGCCAACCAGCTCTTCTTTTACATCGGCAGGCAGGTTAATGGTAACCGAAATCGAGTGGTCAACCCATTTCTGGATTCTTCCCTGCATACGCACTTTATTCAGCCAGTCAACATCGTTTGATGTAGCTTTGTAATAAGGCGACTCTTTTACCATTTTATCCAGGTCTTCCTGCGAATATTCAACAGAGGTATCATAACCATTCGCTTTCATCCATGTTTTAAAATGGTGATGGAAAACGGTGTACTCTTCCCACGAGTCGCCAACTTCGTCAATAAAATCAACACGAACATTTTTGTCGTTTGGATTTACTTTGCGGCGGCGTTTGTATACCGGAAGGAAAACCGGCTCGATACCTGATGTTGTTTGTGTCATCAGGCTGGTTGTTCCGGTTGGAGCAATGGTTAGCAGCGCAATATTCCGACGGCCGTATTTTGCCATTTTTTGATAAAGCGCCTCATCAGCATTTTTAAGACGGTTGATAAGCGGATTGTTCTTTTCGCGCTCGGCATCGTAAATGGTAAAGGCTCCACGGTCTTTTGCCAGGTATACCGACGAACGGTAAGCTTCAATGGCAATTGTTTTATGAATTTCTTCCGAGAAATCAGTTGCATTGTCACTTCCGTAGCGTAATCCTAATGCAGCCAGCATATCACCTTCGGCAGTAATACCAATTCCGGTACGGCGGCCTTCTTTGGCTTTCATACGAATGCTTTCCCAAAGATTTCTCTCGGTGAATTTAATTTCTTCAGCTTCCGGATCTTCCTCAACTTTTTCTAAAATGGCATCAATTTTTTCCAGCTCAAGATCGATAATGTCGTCCATAATACGTTGTGCGTAATGGATGTGTTCTTTAAACAATTCGAAATTGAACTTTGCTTCTTTGGTAAATGGATTTTCTACGTACGAATACAAGTTGATGGCTAACAGGCGGCAGCTATCGTAAGGACATAACGGAATTTCTCCACAAGGGTTGGTAGAAACCGTGCGGTAACCCAGGTCGGCGTAACAATCAGGTACCGATTCTTTAATAATGGTATCCCAGAAAAGAATTCCCGGCTCTGCTGATTTCCAGGCATTTTTTACAATTTTTTTCCAGATTTTACCGGCATCGGTGTTTTTGGTGTACTGCGCTTTTCCGTTAATCGGGTATTGCTGCGTATAAGGAGTTCCCGATTCAACAGCCTGCATAAAATCATCCTGGATTTTTACCGATACGTTGGCGCCGGTTACTTTGCCCTGTTCCATTTTGGCGTCGATAAAACTTTCCGAGTCGGGATGTTTAATCGATACCGAAAGCATCAATGCACCACGGCGTCCGTCCTGGGCTACTTCGCGTGTTGAGTTGGAGTAGCGCTCCATAAACGGAACAATACCGGTTGATGTTAATGCCGAGTTCTTTACCGGAGAACCTTTTGGGCGGATGTGCGACAAGTCGTGTCCCACACCTCCGCGGCGTTTCATCAATTGCACCTGTTCCTGGTCAATTTTCATAATGCCACCATACGAATCCGAGTCACCGTCGTTTCCAACTACAAAACAGTTGGATAGTGATGCGATTTGATAATCGTTTCCAATACCGGTCATTGGCCCTCCCTGCGGAACAATGTATTTGAAATCTTTAAGGACGCTGTAGATTTCATCTTCGGTTAATGGATTAGGGTAACGTTCTTCAATGCGTGCGATTTCTTTTGCAAGGCGTTTGTGCATATCGTCCGGTGTTAGCTCAAAAATATTTCCGAACGAATCTTTAAGGGCGTACTTATTCACCCAAACTCTTGCTGCCAAATCGTCTCCTCTGAAGTACTCTAGCGAGGCTTTTACTGCTTCTTCCTGAGAGTAAATTTTTTTGCCCGCGGGGGCTTTTACAGATACTTCGTTTACTGCCATTTTTTTTCTGTAAGTGTATTAAAAGTTATAAGAATGTATATTCGATTTTCTTAGATGTCAATCACAACAAATTGTGTAATGCAAGATAGGACAGAAATCAAATATTTGGAATTTATTTGGGAGTTAATTAAGTAAAAGTTATCAACTTTAATTTGTTATGAATCAGATAGGCAGTTAGTTATATATTTAATAGTTAAAAAAAGTTTACCAAAACTGAAAATTATTATTAGCCGATGAAGAATTTTGTTAACGGAATATTACTTGGAAAAATTCAATTTCTCGAAGAATAATTTGCTAACAAAAAGCGTGCAGTTTTTCACTTTTTGTTAAAAACTTTATTTATGATAAGTGTTGTTGAACCCACATTTTTTTCTACATATTTTTTGCAGATTTCAGAGGCATTTTTCAGGTTGTTGTTGTTATTCAAAAGCTTACTCAGCGTGGCTTCCAATTCTGTAAAATTTTGGATAGGGAAGGCGCCTTTTTCGTTAACCAGGTCGACGGCTTCTTTAAATTTTAAATAGTTTGGCCCGAACAAAACAGGCAGCTTAAAAGTCGCCGCTTCCAGGATATTGTGAATGCCTACGCCGAAGCCACCGCCTATGTACGCTATGTTTCCGTACTGGTACAACGACGATAGAATACCTATGGAATCAATTATTAACACATCGTAGCTGTCGATGTCTGAAATATCGGCTTTGCTGAAACAAATGGCCGGTTTTTTTAACAATTCCAGAATTCTGTTGATATTTGCCGGTGCAACCTCGTGTGGAGCAATTATAAACTTTACATCGCTGCTGTTGTTAATAAACGCTGCAAGCAGCTCCTCATCGGGCTTCCAGGTACTTCCGGCAATCAGGGTTACATTTTTGCCTTTGAATTTTTCCACAATTTCGAACTTTTTTGCACAACGGGCAATTTCGGCCACCCGATCGAAACGGGTATCACCCGAAACAGTATAGTGTTTGATGCCGGCCTGTTCAAGCAATTGGGCCGAAGTGTCGTTCTGTATAAAAATATGTTCGAAGCTGTGCAGCATGTTCCGGTACCATTTTCCCCAGGGCGTTGATTTAAAAAACTGCTGGTTCTCGCGAAAAATGGCTGAGATAATATATAGCGGAATTTGCTGACGTTTGAGTTCCGTAATGTAGTTGTACCAGAATTCGTATTTCACAAAGAATACTTTTTCGGGGCGAATTACACGGATAAACTCCTCCGCATTCTTTTTGGTGTCCATGGGTAAATATGCCACAATATCAGCGCCTTCGTAGTTCTTCCGAATCTCGTATCCCGATGGCGAAAAGAAAGTGAGTATGATCTTGTATTGCGGGTATTGCTTTTTAATTTCCTCCAATATCGGCCGGCCTTGCTCAAACTCGCCCAGTGATGCGCAATGAAACCATATGTATGAGGCCTCCTTGTCGATTGCCGTACCGATTTTCTTTTTCCAGTTTTTGCGCCCGGCAACAAACAGTTTTGCCTTCTCGTTAAACAAGGCCGCAACACGGATGAAAAATCCGTAAAATAAAATTCCAAGGTTGTAAAGTAAGCTCATCGTTTTCTGAATTATTGTTGCTTTCGGTTGCTTAAATATTCGTAGATCGTTACGTTTATAAGTAGTAGTAGAAACAAGTACCCGATCTTTTCAACAGGAACGCCAAACAGGGCTAATCCCATCGTATGGGCCGAATCGTAAACAATTGCCGGAAGCGAATTTAAAAGTGCCGAGACAATTAAAAAGGGGATTAATGAGATGGCCACCGTCAGGTAAAATTTGGTGTAATATTTTCTGAAACGGTTGCGAAAAACGGTGTAACCCAGGTAAATTGCCGACAGGAAGAACGTAAAGAAGCTAAACATCCGGGTGCGGAAAACATAGGCTAAAACTCCTGTAACAAGCAAAAGCACAAGGCTGATAATCACAAAAACATTGGGCTTGTCAAAATCCTCGAAACGAATTTTCAGCCACTCGTAAATATAAATGGATGACAGCGGGATGATTAAAAATGCGAGCCACTCTTCAATTGGTAGCCGAAGCAGCTCGATTCCGGTAAAGTAATCCGGATTAAACGTCCAGATGCTCATTTGTGTAAACCGGAGGTCCCACATAACAAAAATGGCTCCGGCAAAAATTACGGCAGGCAAAATATACTTTAGCCTGAAAACAAACCGCACCTTTTTTTGGAAGCTGAGTGCCACCGGAATTACCAGGTAGATCAGCAATAACAACAGGTACGACAGGTTTTGAATCTCCATTTTTCTGAATTTTGAGCAAAGGTATTGGATTTGTCGTAAAAATAAAGGCGCAACGACCATTTTGTCGCAGCGCCTTTTATCTTAAATAAACTCTGCTTTTCTAGAATTTAACTTTTGCTTTTTTCGCCGGATCTTCTTCGGGCGAAATGAAACTCATTTTAAATGCATAACTGTATTCTTTGTCGGTAAGGCGGTACTCGTCATGTGTCCAGGCACCCCAGCTGTCGTCGCCGCCAACACCCATTTGTTTGTAATCGATATTAACCGAAGTCAGCTCGCGTGGTTTAACGTCGTTTATGTGGCGGTTGATCACTTCAACGCCTTCTACCTGACGGCCATCGGTACGCTCTGCACTTTCAAAATCTTCCATAATATTGTGGTGTGCGCTAATTTCCAGTAATGGCAATCCGGCGAATAGCAGTCCGTTTCCGGCGTTGTCGGTAATGGTTACCCAACGCACATCGGTTTTGTTTCCGTTTTCCTGCGGACGAAGATATGCCCAGTACTGATCGGCAACGCTGCCGCTGTACAAGCCTACAAAAGCACCTGTTTTTCTGTCCCAGTATGATTCCTGCGGACCGCGTCCGAACCAACTCATCTGGTCGAATTTGCGTGGCATTACGAGGTTCATACCCATGCGAACGATTTCCGGTAGATCGTCTTTTGTCATTTTGAAGTTGTTTTCAGCCACAATATCTCCTGTGCCGTAAACCGTGTAAATCGATTTGTACGAAGCAATTTTTTCTTTGTCCTCGTTTACAAGGTCAAAGTTGAAAACTACCTCTACTGTGTTATTGCTTAATGCTTTTACTGCAACATCGGCCACCTCGCGGTTTTCACCTGCTTTACGCCATACCCGGCTTCGTTTGTACAGGTTGTTACCAAAGTCGTTGTCGATTGGTGCACGCCAGAAATTTGGAACCGGGCCGCTGATCAATAGTTCAGTGTCACCTTTTTTGAGGCTTGAAATAATACCGGTTTTCTTGTCGAAAGTTACCGAGAATCCTTCTCCCGATACGGTTGCTGTTTCAGCTGTTTCTTCCAGTTTTACATCCGGCATTTGAGGAATTTTGTATTCCAGTGTCATTGGCACAACAAACGGAATTTCAAACTGCTCTTCGGCCAAAATCCAACCGGCTTCAACAAGGCTCCAGTCTTCTTTTAATTTTGCATGAACATTCAGGAAATATTCAACACCGGCTTCCGGTTTTACTTTAAAACCGATAGTAACTTTTTTGCTTTCGCCCGGAGCTAAATCAATGCTACCCAGGTCGCCACTGTCAACCACTTTTCCATCGGCAGTTACTTCCCAAACAAAGTCGAAAGCCGACAGATTCATAAATGCATATTTGTTCTCAATCGAAATAATGCCTTTTTTCAGGTCAACCGCATCGAAACCAATGTGCTGGTACACTTTCTTCACCTCAAGCAGGTGAGGTTTTACGGCACGGTCGGGATCAACCAAACCGTTGTTGCAGAAGTTGCCATCAGAAGGAACCGTGTCGGGGCCGAAGTCGCCACCGTAAGCCCAGAATCCTTCTCCGGCATCGTTGGTGGTCCACAAGCCCTGGTCTACCCAGTCCCAGATAAATCCACCTTGCAGCACATCGTATTTTTCAATCAGATCCCAGTAATCCTGCAGGTTTCCAACACTGTTACCCATGGCGTGTGCATACTCACACTGAATTAATGGTTTATCGGCTTTTTCTTTGGCAAAACGTTCCATGCCTTCCATGCGCATATACATCGGGCAGTTGATATCGGTGTTTGCTCCGCCGTGAGCCTGTTCGTATTGTACCGGGCGTGTGTCGTCTGCCGATTTCAGGAAATCGTAAGTAGCCATAAAGTTCACACCGTTTCCGGCTTCGTTGCCCAAACTCCAGATTACCACACAAGGTTGGTTTTTGTCGCGTTCAAACATATTTTTTGTACGGTACAAATGCGCCGCTTTCCATGCTTCGTTTTTGGCCAGCGATTCGGCGCCGTAACCCATTCCGTGCGATTCGATATTGGCTTCGTCAACAATGTACAAACCATATTTATTACACAGCTCGTACCACAATTCCGGTTGCGGATAGTGCGATGTGCGAACGGCATTCAGGTTATTCTCCTTCATGGTTTTAATATCCAGCAACATCGTTTCTTTATCCTGAACGTGGCCGGTTTTGTCGTTGTGTTCGTGCAGATTCGCTCCTTTAATGTAGACGTATTTTCCATTTACACGAAGGGTTGCATCGATAATCTCAATACGGCGGAAACCAACATCCTGACGAATGACTTCAACAAGGTCTTCTCCGTTTTTCAGCGTAATTACCAGTTCGTAAAGATTTGGAATTTCAGCCGACCATTGTTTTACATCTGGAATCTCAGCTTCAAAATTCACTGCTATTCCATCGGTAGTTTCCGAGAATTCTTTTACAACGTTTCCGTTTTCAGAAAGAATAGCTTCAACGGTTAAATTTCCGCTGTTGGCCAATTCCACATCCAGTGTAAACAAGCCGTTTGTGTATGTGTCATCCAACGATGAGCCAACACGGAAATCTTTTAGTGCTTGTTGGCCACGAGCAATAAGGTACGCGTCGCGGGTGATTCCGCTTAAACGCCAGAAATCCTGATCTTCCAGGTACGAAGCATCGCTCCAGCGGAAAACCTCAACGGCCATTGTGTTTTCTCCGGGCACCAAATATCTGGTAATGTTGAACTCGGCAGGTGTTTTGCTGTCTTCGCTGTAGCCTACATATTGTTCGTTCACCCAAAGGTTCATATTCGACGAAACCGCGCCAAAATGTGCAATTATTTCGCTACCATCCCATTCGGCAGGAACTTCGAAAGTACGTTTGTATGATCCTACGGGGTTGTAATGCTCCTGAATTAACGGAGGAGTTTGAGCATGCGGGTATTTTACGTTGGTGTAAATCGGGTAATCAAAACCAACCACTTCCCAGTTGGCAGGTACCTGAATTTCGTCCCACTCGCGGGTGTCAAAATCATTTTTGAAAAACCAAAACGGGCGTTCCGACGGATTTTGTGCCAGGTGAAACTGCCATGTTCCGTTTAGCGATTTTAGTAATGGCGATTGCCACTTGTCTTCGGTTCGGGCTTGCTCAACAGACGCAAAAGGAATAAAGTGAGCATGTGGCTCGGCTTTGTTTACCTGGTAAATTCCCGGATCTTCCCAGGGTTTTGGGCTGGGCTCATCAAACGGAACATTGGAATAGTCGGTGTAATTGTTACACGAAACCAATGCAATTAGTGCGATTGAAAAGAAAGTTAATGTCAATAAAGTTCTTCGTATCATAGTATGGTAATTAAATGTTTTCTATTTAAAGTGACGACAAATATAAAATTTGCACCTACTTCTTACTATAACAAAACAATCAAAAACCTGTAACAAAACGATCAAAAATCAGAATAAATCATTATTTGAACTGTGCAGAGATGTTGTAAGGGATTATTTTGAAGTATTTTTCTGTTTGGATTATTGGTTGTCAAACCTCTTCGCCACTTCTTGAATTCATTCAAATACAGTTGTTTGTTAAAACTGATGGGCAAATATTAAATCTGACTTGTATCCGGCCGAAAACAAAAAGAATATTTTTTAGTTTGTTATTTTTCCGGATAAAGCGATCTCTGCAACAATTTTCAGAATCTGCTTGGTAGTAAAAGTCTATTTCTTGGGATATATTTTTGATATAGCCCATTTCCATACAAGAATAGAGAAACCCGTATACTGATCATATACGGGTTTGTTTTTATATAGTCGATCGACATTTTGTGCTCAGTTACGAAAAAAGCTTTTCCACTTTTTGTTTTACCTCTTCTTCGTTCGGATTGATGTCGAAAACGATTTCAGGTTTTAAGTAGAACAGCTCATTTTCGGCTTTGAATTTTTCTTCGCCTCCACCGGTTATATTCAGCATGATGAGGTCATCTTTCTTAACGGTTCCGTCTTTAACCGCCTCAATTAAAGTCGCAGTAGCAATGGCCGATGCCGGATGAATATCATTGCCTTCTGTTTTTAGGAACAATTCGCCCGCATGGGCAGCTTGTTCGTTTGATGCCAGCAATACTTCGCCGCCAGCATCTTTCATCGCGTCAAATAATCCTCCGGCAATTGGGTATGGAGGTTTACGGTTCGATAAAACTTTGGCAACAATTGCTTCCACCTGCTCGCGAGCCAGGTTATCATCCAACGATAGCATGGCACGTGAGTCCGCTTTCCAGGCATCGTGAATAGGTGTAAACGGCGTATTCTGCGAAACCATCAGTTTCATTTTTTTGTTGCCAAATCGTCCGTCTTCTATCAAACGCAGATTAGCTTCCCAGGCTGCAATGGCTCCGGTTCCGCTACCAATAGCCTGAAAATAGTAATCAGGAATTTCTCCAATGGTTGTAGTTGCCGAAAGCATTGTAGTTGCCATTCCGTCGCGGCGGGCAACGTTTTTAGCACCTCCTTCAGCCACAAAACCTTCCATCCCTGCAACGATGTTCGACAGGTGAATGGCATCGAAATAATCACTGCCCGATTTGCTGCAAATCAGTTTTACGCAATCGTTAATCGGGGCGTCGAACCAAAGTGCACCGATATTATCTTCGGGTACACAGATTAGAAGTGGAATATTGTTTTCAGAACAAACTCTTGCAAAAGCACGTGAAGTATTTCCGGCCGAAGCCACCACCAGGGTTTGTTTCATGTCTTCGGTCATTCGGCCGCAAACCGAGTAAGCTTCGGTTTCTTTAAACGAGGCTGTTTTCATGTTTGTGCCTTTTTCGGGCCAGTAGCCGCTAAAGGTGATCCAAAGATTTTCGAGACCCAGTTCTTTTGCCAAACCCTCGCTTTTGTATGTCACCGGAGCCGACGAACCTTCCAGCATTCTGCCAATTGGTAACCAGTCGGCAAATTTGTACAAGCCCCATGAGTCGTCTTTTACGTCAATCTGTTTTTTATCGTAAATAGCACGAATTAATGTTGGTTCGGCCTCGCCCGGAGCATCCAGCATCCAGCCTTCATCTTTAAACTCCTTGCCTGTTTTAAACGATTTCAGGATGTATTTTGTGGGCGAAAAATCTTTGCTCATTCTACGTCTGTTTTATTTTAAGAAGGACAAATGTAGAAAATGCAGACATAAAACAAGCGAAAAATGTTAATTCTTAAAGTCTGAATAATAAACTTATTGGTAACTTTAGGCAATTCAACAAAACCTAATACTGTGAAAAAACTATTCCTGTTTCTGAATCTTCTTTTCGGTTTTACTTTTGTATCTGAAGCAAAAATTTATCCAACACAACTTACTTGCGAATACCTTAATAACCCCGCGGTTGTAGATGTGCCTCAGCCGCGTTTGGCATGGATAAATGTAGCCGATGAAAGGGAAAGAGGACAGGTTCAAACGGCCTTTCAGATTCGGGTGGCAACCACAAAAAATCTACTTTCAAATCCCGATTTATGGGACAGTAAAAAGGTTGAAAGTATGGCCTCAACTCGTGTTAACTACGATGGAAAGAAACTGAATTCAAGGCAGGATTGCTGGTGGCAGGTGCGTGTTTGGGATAAAAATGATGAAGTTTCGGAATGGAGCGAGCCTGCATTCTGGCACATGGGATTACTTAACGAAAGTGATTGGCAGGCAAAATGGATCGGTGCGCCCTGGCAGGGCGAGGAAGCTCTGCCAAAACCGAACTCACCGGCTGTAGATTTGCCGGAACAATTACCTCCACCTGCACCAATATTTCGGAAAGAATTTAAGGCCACAAAACAGGTGAAGAAAGCTGTGGCTTACGTTACCGGGCTTGGCTATTTTGAGCTTTATCTGAATGGTGAAAAAGTTGGCGACGATGTGTTGGTTCCCAATCAAACCAATTATGGGAAGCGCCCGGCACTCACGCAACAATACATTCCACTGGACGATAATTTCCGGGAATACAAAGTGATGTACCTGGCTTATGATATTTCGGATCAACTGGTTTCCAGCGCAAATGCTTTTGGGGCGATTCTTGGAAACGGGTTTTATAATCCGGCCAAACATTGGGCTTTAGGTTATGGTTCTCCGCGTTTGTTGTTGCAGGTTCATGTAACTTACAATGATGGTACCGAGGATGTAATCGTGAGCGATGAAAGCTGGAAGGTAGCCAAAAGCCCGATATTAATGGATATGGTTTATTACGGCGAACATTACGATGCGCGTTTGGAACAAAACGGTTGGTGCTCGCCGGGTTTTAACGACTCGGCATGGGAAAGTGCTGTTTTAAGAAAAGCTCCCGAAGGCAAGTTGACGGCACATACCGCTCACCCTGACAAAGTTTACGAAATGCTTCAGCCCATAAGGATAGAGAAAATGTACAACGGGAATTATAAAGTTGATTTTGGTGTCGAAATTTCGGGCTGGGTGCGGCTGAAAAATGTGGAGGGCTCTGAGGGGCATAAAGTGGAGATCAAATACCTGTCGAATACCTTCTCGGGCGATAATTCGTACATTTTTAAAGGCGTTGGTAAAGAAAATTATGCAGCCCGTTTTAACTGGTTTGTTTTCCGCGAAGTGGAAATTGTAAACTGGCCGGGTGTGCTGGAACCCGAAAATATATGTGCTGAGGCGATAAATACCTACATCGAAGAATCGGCCCGTTTCGAAACATCAAATCCGCTTTTTAATGAAGTGAATAAGATTTGGAAACGCAGCCAGACCGATAATATGCACGGCGGAATTGCCAGCGATTGCCCGCACCGCGAACGCTCGCCATACACCGGAGATGGGCAGGTGGCGTGTGTTACCGTGATGCATAATTTCGATGCACAAAACTTTTACTACAAATGGATTCAGGATATTATCGGCGCTCAAAATGTTGAAACCGGTTATGTACCAAATGGCGCACCGTGGCAGCCGGGTTGTGGTGGCGGAGTTGCCTGGGGAGCAGCAGTAAATATTATGCCCTGGGAGTTTTATGTGCATTACGGCGCTGTGGATATACTGGAAGAAGCTTATGAGCCGATGAAAGAATATGTGCGCTACATGCAAACCTGGGTGGATGCTGAAGGAATAATGAACTCGCAACGAGTTGGTCTTGACGGCAATGTTTTGAAGTGGTTTAATCTGGGAGAATGGGTCACAGCCGGCGAGCTTCCGGCCGATAGCCTGGTGCATACTTTCTATTTTTGGCGCTGCGCCGATATTACAGCCAAAGCGGCTGAAGCACTGGGAAAGAGAAAAGAAGCAAAAAAGTATACTAAGCTGGCAGAAGCCACAAAAAAAGCATTTCACCAGCGGTTTTACGATGTGGAAAGAGGAACTTACGGAAACTCGGGAGCCAATATTTTTGCGTTGAAAATGGGTGTTCCCGAAGCTGAATATGAACGTGTGATAAAGGCGCTGAAGGAAAACATAAAAAAGAACAAGGGGCATTTGGATACCGGAATATTTGGTACGCAGTTTTTCTTTGAAGTGCTAACAGAAAATGGTATGCACGACCTGGCTTACGAAGCTATGAATAAAAAAGAGGAGCCCGGTTACGGCCGCTGGCTGGTGCTTGGAGCTACTACCAGTTGGGAGCATTGGGATACCGGTGGCTCGCACAATCACCCGATGTTTGGCGGTGGTTTGGTTTGGTTGTATCGTCAGTTGGCTGGTATGCAGGCCGATGAAAAAGATCCTGGTTATCGACATATTATTTTTCATCCGCAGCCGGTTGATGAAATGGAATTTGCCAAATATTACAACAAAACACCTTACGGAAAAGCCGGAATAAAATGGGAGCAGAAGGAGGGGAAATTGAATGTTGATATTACGGTTCCGGTTGGATGCACAGCAACCATGATTTTACCCGGAGAGGATTTTCTTGCCGATGGGAAAAAGTTGGTTGAGAACGCTGATGTGAAGGTCATATCGCAAGCCCAAAACGAACTGGTGCTGGAAGTTGGATCGGGTACTTATAATTTTAGCAATTAGTAAAACAAAATCGCCTTATGAACTGGAAAAAACTCATCATTACAATTTTTAGAACTGCCATAGGCTGGCACTTTTTGTACGAAGGAGTTGCAAAACTAGCTGATGGAAACTGGAGTGCGGCGGGATATTTATCGAGCTCAACAGGGCCATTGTCCGGTTTGTACCAGTGGATGGGCAGTTTCGAAGGTATTATGAATGTGGTAGATCCGCTGAATATAGCTGCCTTAATTATCATCGGATTGGGACTCACATTGGGTTTGGCAATTCGGGTTTCTGCTGTTTCGGGCATTGTTTTACTGTTGCTGTACTATTTTGCACATCCGCCGTTTGGTGGTTCATTATTGGCCAATACAGAAGGAAGTTTGTACATCGTAAACAAAAATGTGATCGAAGCGCTGGCATTGCTCGTGTTGCTTGTTTTGAAAGAGAAAGGCTGGGGATTGTATGCACTTTTAATTTTTCCGAAGAAGAAAGAACCGGGTGAAGAATCACCTGCTGTAAAATCCCGTAGGGAGGCTTTGAAAAACCTGGCAACGATTCCTGCTTTAGGCTTTTTGGGTTTGGGTGCTTTTAACGAAACACAAAAATATGGTGTAGATACGCTTTCGGGGGCCACAATAAAAGTTGGCGGAGCCGATATAAAAGACTTAAAAGGAGAACTTCCGAAAGGCAAGATCGGGCCGCACGAAATCAGCCGATTGGTGGCCGGAGGAAACCTGATCGGAGGTTGGGCGCATTCGCGTGATTTGCATTATGTGCCTTCGCTTTTCAGGGCTTACAACACCGAAAAGAAGATTTTTGAAACACTTATGTTGGCTGAGGAAGCCGGAATTAATACCATCAATATTGGTTTTCCGACAAATGCCACCATGCAGAAATATAAGAAGCTAACCGGAAGTAAAATTAAAGTGATTACGCAGGTGCACCCCGATGCTG
>NZ_JBFHGM010000110.1:0-15389 GCF_041583095.1 Draconibacterium sp. | reverse complement strand
GGAATTCCCGGATATTCCCAGTCGATATCTACCCCATCCAACTGGTAGTTCTCAATAAAATCAACGGTGCTGGATATAAACTTTGTCCGGCTTTCTTCGGTAAAAACTGCATCGGAAAAACCATCGGCAGTCCATCCACCACAAGCAATCATCACTTTTAACTGTGGGTACTTTACCTTTTGTGCAACCAGCTGTTTCATAATTGAATCTGCATTCTCGTTGCTGAACTGCATCTTACCATCAATAACTTTACTAAAGCTAAAAATGATATGTGTTAATTGCTCCAGCGGCAACTGATCGGGCATGTAGCCTTCGCGCGGAACGTAGTAGGCCATTACGTTTACTGCTGTTGCGGTTTCATCTTTCACCTCTTTTTGTACACCACAGGAAACAAAAATTATACAGGCAATTAAAAATGGAATTAACTTGTTCATGATAATTTACGCTTTTGATATAATGGATAAAGATATGTTTATATTTGCACTTTGTAAAATATTTAAAAACTACAATACAAAAATGAATAATCTAAAAAAGATAGCCCTCCAGTTATTCGCCCTTTTGTTTTGCGCACAAACTAATTTGGCACAAACTCCGGCTGATTGGGTAAATCCTTTTATCGGAACAACCAACTACGGAACAACCAATCCCGGGGCTGTAGTTCCGCGCGGAATGGTATCGGTGGTGCCTTTTAATGTTAGCGGCAATTCGCCCTTAAACCAACACGACAAGGACAATGGCTGGTGGTCGACACCCTATTCGTGGGACAATAAATATTTTACAGGCTACTCGCACGTAAACCTAAGCGGTGTTGGCTGCCCCGAGTTGGGTGTAATTCTGTTGATGCCAACAACGGGCGATGTTAACGGCGACCACCGCGAATACGGATCGGAAATGAGCAAGCAGGTAGCCCACCCGGGGTATTATTCTACCTATCTGAATAAATACGCTATCAATACTGAAGTTTCGGCAACGGAACGGACTGGTATTAGTCGTTTTACCTTTCCGGCGGGGCAATCGAATATTTTAATTGATCTTGGCAACGGCTTAACCAACGAAAGCGGCGCATCAATAAAAATTGTAAACAACCGTGAAATTGAAGGCTGGCGAATGACAGGTACTTTTTGTTACAACGACGGCACCGAACGCCCGGTTTATTTTGTGGCCCGTTTTAGCAAACCGGCAGAAGAATTTGGTGTGTGGAAAAAAATGCCAAAAATGGGACCGGAAGCAGTGTGGTCGGCAACCAGCAATAAAATAAAATACTACAAAAATTTTAAGGCTGAAATGGCGGGCGACAGCATTGGAAGCTGGTTTACCTTTAACACCAAAGCCAATGAAGAGATTTTGGTTGAAGTGGGTATTTCGTACGTAAGTATTGAAAATGCGCGACTGAATTTGAACTACGAATCGAAAGATTTTAATTTTGAAGCCACCCGCAAACAAGCGGAAGAAAAGTGGAACGAAGCATTGTCGACGATTACCGTAAAAGGCGGAACCGATGATCAGAAAACGGTTTTCTACACCGGTTTGTACCACATTCAAATTCATCCAAATATTTTAAGCGATGTAAACGGACAATACCCTGCCATGGAGTCGTTTGAGATAAAAACCCACCCCAACGGCGAACGCTACACCGTATTTTCGCTGTGGGATACTTACCGCAATTTGCATCCGTTTATGAGCCTGGCTTTCCCTCAACAGCAATTGAATGCGGTTCAATCGATGATAGAAATGTACGACGAAAGTGGCTGGCTGCCGCGCTGGGAACTAAACAGCACCGAAACTCACGTTATGGAAGGAGACCCGGCATTACCGGTAATTGTTGACACCTGGTTTCGTGGCATCCGCGATTTTGATATTGAGAAGGCCTACGAGGCCATGTACAAATCGGCAACTACTTCCGGTGCTGAAAACAAAATCCGCCCGGATATCGACCATTATATTTCGCATGGTTATGTGCCGCTAATGTCGCAGTACGATAATTCGGTGTCGCATGCACTGGAGTATTACATCGCCGACTGGAACCTGGCACAACTGGCAAAAGAACTGGGAAAAGACGACGATTACGAACGTTTTCTGCAACAATCGAGAGGCTACAAGAACTATTACGATAAGGAGTTTGGAATCATCCGTCCGAAACTGGAGAACGGTGAATTTATGCCTGACTTTAATCCGCGTCAGGGAGAGAATTTTGAGCCAAGTCCGGGATTCCACGAAGGAAACGCCTACCAGTATACCTTCTGTGCTCACCACGATATGGATGGAATGATCGCCTTAAACGGCGGCAAAAAGGAATTTATAAAAAAACTGCAGGCTATTTTCGACGACGGTCATTTTGATATGGCCAACGAACCCGATATTCATTACCCCTGGCTTTTTAACTACATAAAAGGTGAAGAGTGGCGCGCCCAGAAGGAACTGAACCGATTAATGGCCACCTACTTTAAAAATGCACCTGACGGGCTGCCGGGTAATGACGACACGGGTACCATGTCGACGTGGATCGTGTATTCGATGATGGGTATTTACCCCGTTTTGCCGGGCGATATGAATTATGCAATTGCCTTACCAGTTTTTGATGAAGTGAAGATTCAGCTGGATCAAAACTTCTACCCCGGATCGGAACTTATCATCAAAAAATCGGGCTCAGGCGATAAAATAAAAAACATTTCGCTAAACGGGAAAAAGCAAAAGTCGTTCTTCGTTAACCACACTGACTTGGTACAAGGCGGAGTTTTGGAGATTAAGCAGTAACATTCGCTGTTGTTGTACATATAATACAGGTGCGTCTTGATTATTTGCAAGAAGTACAGGCTCTACTGCAATTTTATTTGCCCGGTATTGTGTACAACAATAATTCTATATAGCTTTATCGTTTATAAAACAACCCTTTACCCAAATAGCAGAATGGAAGTGTGTAAATAACCATAGCTCATGAATTACTCGTTAATCACAAAAATAAAATCGTTTCACCGTTACCTGTTTATTCCAATTCTGCTAACGTTATTCTCCATTGTTTTCTTTTTAGTATACCGCAATATTAAACTCACCACAATTAATGAATTCAATAACGAGCAATTGATTCTGGCCCGGACAGCCTCGATGGGAATCAGCTCTTTTTTTAGCGACTCGGAAGCCGATTTAAAATTCCTCTCAAACCTCGAAGATGTTATTAGCGGAACAAACGACAGCAAAAAAATATTACAAAGCTACTACAATGCACACGGCTCTGTTTTGGCAGCCATCACCCGCATCGACTCTTCGGGTGTTATACTGTCTACCTACCCCGAAAAACCGGATGTAATTGGCAACGATATCTCGTACCAGGAGCATGTAAAACAGGTTATGAAAACGCACCAACCCGTTATCAGCGATGTATTTATGTCGGTTCAGGGCTATTTATGCATTGCGTATCATTACCCGGTGTTTAATGAATCTGATTTTGTAGGTAGTCTTGCCATCCTTATACCAATGCATAAATTAGGAGAACTATACCTGGGCAATATTAAAACCCGTGGCACCGGCCAAACCTGGCTGCTTAGCGAAAATGGAACTGAAATTTTCTGCTCGGTTGAAGAACACACCGGGCGAACGTATATTGATAACACAGAGCACCACGAAATTGCAGGGCAACTAATGTCAAATATAACCCGCGACAGCAGCGGAATTATTAAAAGTTATCATAGTATTGATACCAGTTACGGAGAGGCTGTTGTTGAAGAACAATATGTTACCTTTTATCGCACGCCACTGGGAAATACTTACTGGACCATACTTATATCATCGCGCGAAGCGGATATTTTTAATGCCCTTACCCGTTTCCGAAATCATTCTTTTATTGCCTTTTTCCTGTTACTGCTTGCCCTGGCATTCTACTTTTATTCGCTGGTAAAAGTGAGAAATGTTTTAAAACAAGAAACTAAACGGCGTGAGGCAGAAAAAACATTACAAAGAAGCGAAGAAAAATTCAGGAAGTTATTTGAAGATCATTCGGCAATAAAATTATTGATCGACCCCGAAACATCGCGAATCGTTGATGCCAACAAATCGGCAACGCGCTTTTACGGCTGGAGCAGAGAGGAACTTCAGAATATGACCATTAATGAGATCAATACACTCTCGGAAGAAAATATCAAAAAAGAATTTACAAATCTGAAAGAAAAAGGAAGTATCCGTTTTGAGTTCAGGCACCGTTTAAAAAACAACGAAATACGCGATGTTGAAGTTTTCAGCAGCCGGGTTGAAATTGATAACAAGATCGTTTTCCACTCGGTGATACACGATATTACCCAACGAAAAAAAGCGGCCCGGGCATTAATTGTTGCAAAAGAACAGGCCGAAGAAAACAACCGTCTGAAAACCGCCTTTTTACAGAATATGAGCCACGAGATACGCACCCCCATGAATGCTATTATCGGATTTTCGTCGTTACTGCCGTATTCGTACAACAACAAGGAACAACTGATACAATACTCCGATATTATTAATCAAAGCTCGAACAATCTGCTGGGTATTATCGATGATATTCTTGAAATTGCCAAAATAGAATCGGGGCAACTGCCGCTATTTAAAGAATCGTTTTGTTTAAACGAGCTGTTTACCGAACTCAAAACCTTCTTTCAGGAATACCAACGCCAGATCAACAAATCGCACGTGCAGTTTGATTTAAAAACCTGCACGAACCTGCACGATTCCATTATTACCGACAAAGGCAAACTGCGCCAAATACTGATTAACCTGATCAGTAATGCCTTTAAATTTACCAACGAAGGAAGAATTGAAGGAGGGTGTTCCGTTGCTGATAACAACACCATACAGTTTTATGTGCGTGATACAGGAATTGGTATTCCGGCCGAAAAACAGCAAGCCATTTTCGAACGGTTTACCCAATTGCATACCGATAAAAAGAAACAATACGGCGGCACCGGATTGGGATTGTCGATTGTAAAAGGTTTGCTGGATCTGCTGGGAGGAACAATCACGCTCGAGTCGGTACAGGAAAACCATACAAATGGGCAAAGCGGAGGAACCACCTTTTATTTTAGCATTCCTTACCAGAAAGCCGAAGCAAAAGCGGTAAAACATAATACCACCGTTAACGGGAAAGAATACCGTTTTAATAATGAAACCATTTTACTGGTGGAAGATAACCACGCCAACACCCGCCTGATTGAAAAAATACTTTCCGATACCGGTCTCAACCTACGGTGCACCGAATACGGAGAAGAAGCTGTTGATGTAGCCTGTGCGACATTGCCCGCTCTGGTGCTGATGGATATTGGGCTACCCGACATAAGTGGCTACGAGGCTACACAAAGAATAAAAACGGTGGCTCCCGGAATTAAGATCATTGCACAAACGGCTTATGTTTCCGATGATGATAAAGTGAAAGCTTTTGAAGCCGGCTGCGACGATTTTGTGGGTAAACCACTTACCCGCGAACAGTTGCTTGCGGTTATTAGTAAACATTTGAATTCGAACAATAATTTATAAAACTGGTAATTATTCTTCACCACATCGGTGTGTTTGGTAATCTCTGCTTCTTAATAAGCCAATCATTTGTACACATCCAATTCCAAAAGAGGCCCTTTATTTCTATTTGAAGTAGAACTCAGATTTGCAGAATATAAAAAGACCGTTGCAAATGTGAATCTGCAACGGTCTTTTTATATAAGTATCTACTTTTATTTTTTAAAACTTAAAGCCAAGCTTTAAAAATGGTTGAGTAAAAAACGAAAAGGTATTCGATTTTGCATCAAGTATTTCAAGGCCAGGGCCGGGTTTTTTAGCATTGTAAGCATACAAGTAGTTTACCGGCTTTATTTCCATTCCAAAATAAAAACCTTCCATAAGGTAATAATCAACTCCGGCAACGGCAGCGCCACCCAAGCCAATTAATTCCACAGTTCTTATTCCAACGTCCATAATAACAGGTTCACCAGCTATATCTTCAACGGTAGGATCGTAAACCGACTCTCGTCCGTAATAATAGGCAGCATTCACTCCCAAATAGGGCTGTAAACGCTCTATTGATGTATTAAAATGGTATTCGCCACCTAAAATTATACTAAAATTAAGTTCATCGTCGGCCACCACGGCATCGTATCCCGGAATCCATGCTGCATTGGGCGAATCGGGATCGATGGTTGCAGGAATATTTACCTGCGATGGTGTACTTCTAACAACACCCAAACCACTTAGTTTTAATGCAATTTTGTCGGTAAGGAAATACCTTGCCTCTGCTCCAATCATATTGGTAGCGTTGTTGTAATCCATTGATACCATATTTGCATAAGGCGCATCTCCGGGTACCGACCAACTGCCATTGGTTCCGGCTGGCATTGTGTTTACCAGGCCGCCAGTGAGCACATTGCCTTTACCAAATAATAGTGAAGCAGTAAAATTACCCTTGGTGGGCGCAAAACCCGAAACTTCGCTTTTTACGTCTTGTGCCTGCGCAAGGCCAATATTTGCCAACAGAACAAACGTGTATAATATATATTTTTTCATATTTTCTTTCTTTAGGATCGATATTAAAAATAAAGTTGTTAAGTATTGGGGACGAATCCCCAATACTTTTCGCTAACACCCCTAAAGAAGGATTATTCCGCAATTGCTGCTTCGTATAATTCCATCCATTTATTGGCTAACTCCAATGCTGCATCTCTTTTCGAAATAAGATCAGCCAGTTCTTCTTTATCCAACTCAAGTAATGCCATGGCTTCTGTTTTATTGATGGCGTTATCAGCCAAGGCTTCTTTCTGTTGAGCCATGTAATCCATCAAGCCTGCAATGTGATTCTCAACATACTCGATTTGATTATTAATGCTGTTAACCTGATTTTCCAGTACCCATATTAAATCCTCTTGTGCCCAAATCATTTGCTGATTGGCAGCTATTTGATCATTGAGATCATCATAACCTTCCCATGCCTCACTAACTGCTTCCTGAAGAGCATACATTGCTTCCACAGTTAATGCGTCATAAGCTGTTTGCAATGCAGCTACAGTTGCTTCATAACCCTCAATTTGAAGAGTATACATTTCAATACTTTCTTCATAATCGGCAATACGTGTATTGTAATATTCAATATTAATTTCGTAATTCTCAATATTATTGTTACGCCAATCCACCTCTTGCTGCGCCAAATTCATTAAATCCTCAACATCGCGTGTCAACCAATACTGGTTCGAATACTCGCTATTGACATTCGAATAATCCTGTTGTGCTTTATTATAAGCTTCCTGTGCTGCCTGTTGGGCAGGATTACCTACTTCATAATAGGCTGTATTTGCGGCGTCTCTTTCTGTTGTTGCAGCTGCGAGGTTACTTTCTGCTGTTGCCAATGCTGTTTTTGCCTCGGGCAATGCTTCTTTCGCATCACTTAACCATTCGTCTAACCATTCAATATTCGATTGCCACATTTCTGTTGTGCTCATAGCCGCATTATAATCTGAACGGGCATTCTGAAGTACTGTTAGGTTAGCATTGGTAGGCGAAGCATCAAACGCATCTTGAGCTGCATTTAATGCTGTTAGTGCAGCTGCTTCAGCTGTTTCAGCTGTTGCAAGCTCCGTCTCAAAAGTAGTGTAATTAGCTTCGTAATAGTCGTTTGCATTGGCTAAAGCCTGCTCCGCATTATTTAATTCACCTTCTGCTGTGTAAAACGCATTCTGTGCATCCCAATATTTATTGTATGCCTCTGTGTAATCGTTCCAAAGTGCCTGGTTCGCAATACCGGCTAATTCAAGATTATTCCATGCTAAATCCCTGGCATCCTGAGCATCCATCAATACCTCATATGCTTCTTCACGCAATGCTTCCTGTTTTTCGTACTCTTCAGTGGTAGTAGCCAAAATAGCTTCCCGTGTTACCAGTTGAGCTTCATAAATCGCTATTCTTTCATTAGAATACTCAATATCACTTTCATAGTTTGCGATATTCTCTTCAAGATTTTCAATCCATTGCTCGCGATTTTCGATGTCGTTTTTTGCCCAATCGTATGTATTAATAGTATTGTATGCTTCATCTAATTCATCTTGTGCAACTTCAACCACATCCTGCAAATGTTTCTCACGGTCGACATATAACTGGGCATTGGCATTTGAAAGGCTTAGTATTTTAGCTTTTGCACTAATAATTGCCGCTTCGGCAGTAGTTGGATCGGCAGCAACTGCTGTTAACTCGCTAAGTAAAGTTTGCAAAGCTGTTAGTTCAGTCGTTTGCTCGTCTACTTGTTTTTGTAACATTTCGGCAATACCTTCATAATACCCTGTTACATCTGGATTTTCCCCTAACATTAACTCCATTTTGGCAATATCGGTTTGTTTACCAACAACTTGCTGAGCCAGCATATAATAATCAGTCATAGCCCACCCGTATTTATCCATGTATTCGCCGGCATTCTCAAGGCCACTGGTTGCCACATATTTTGCCATATCGGCCAAAGCCTTTTCCAAATCTAATTCAGCCTGAATCAGCTGCATCTCGTATTCTTTTGTCTGCACCTCAAACCAAGCCAGATCTTCTTCCAATTGCAGTTCCATTCTTGCAACATTGATTGAGTCTATTGCAGCGTCGTAGCTAGCTTGCTGTTCCTGGCTAAGCAAAGCCAACGCACGCATAGCTTCATTGTATGCCAAATCGGCTTCCCTGTCCTGAAGGTTTAAAGCATTCATTGCCGCAGTATAGGCATCTTGTTCAGTAACCCTTAAAATTGCCAGTGCATTTAAAGCCTCCTGATGTGTAAGAGCCATTTCTTGTTGCGCAATCTTGTTTTCTTCCGATTGCAGTTTCAGGGCATTCATTGCCTCAGTAAAATCGTTCAAAATAGCTTGTGCGGCATTTTCTAAATCCTGCATAGCTGTTTTGCTGTTTAGCATATCTACTTGTGCTTGTCGAAGTGCACTTACTTCAGGTGCAACTTCGTCGTCGACACATGAGCTTAATACTACACTAACAACCATAATTACTGTTAGTAACTTGTAACCAAAATAATTTTTCATCTTCATGATTTGTTAAGATTATTAAATATTAAAAAATTCATTTTTGCTCAACGAAGTGAGCTATCCCGTTGCTCTATCTAATCAGCGCTCTATCATTTCATCCTACAACACTTTTGTACATTACTTCAGTTAATTTTATTCGTGATCAGCTGTTAACCAACAGCTACCGAATGCACTTCCAGGAATCGGACGGAAATGATATCGTTTTGATTTATTAAGTTTTAGACATTGAGTCGAATAGATAAATTGTATTGATACATCTTTTTTAATTCTTCGTCGTAAACCATATTCGTCCATTGCTTCTTTTGCAACTATTCGGTTGGTTTACACCTCTATAACAACAATATCGCTTTGCAATCCCACTTCAGTATCGCCGAGGATAAAACAGGCATAATATTGAGTGCCGTTTTCCATGGGTTGACTATCGATGTATGGGCTGCGGGTGTCGGTGGCGAGGTACGAGAAGCTTTCTTCGCCGGGGCGTTTGCGGTAAATATTTACGCCGTCAAAATAACCTCGCAGTCCGAAAGTAATTTCCCAGCCCTGGGCTGTTTTTTGGGCTTTTAATATGGGGGTTGCCTTGTCGGTATTATGGTTAACCTCGGTGCCGGTAATATCAAACTCTTTGCCGGTTTGTTCGGTATAGCCCGGATTACTTTTTATAAACTGCGCCATGGTGCGGCAAAGGTTAACAAGTTGTTTACGGTGGTTGCGGGTTTTACTTACCTGCTGTTTTTTTTGGTCGATTAACTGCCGTTCGGTAACCAGGTCGGCCGAGTAAGCTTGTGCAGCCACATTTATATTATCGGCCAGTTCCTGGGTAATACCATAAGAGCCGACATTGTTGGTAAGGGTTGTTGCAAACTGTTTTGCCCACCCATCGAGCTCAAATTTGTCGCTCGGAATGTAATCGGTGTGTCGTGCCATAATTTTATTGTTTTTGGTTGTTATAATTTATTTCAGGTTATTGATTTCGTTTTTTCATATCATCTATTAATTATGCGCTTTCTCAATACTTATTTCTTTCCTTTTAATGATAAAATGGCACCATTGGGTAACTGATTAGTATCTGTTATCAGCCAATTGATTCTGACTAATAAACGATTGATGTATTTCAACAGCTGATATTCATGATTTAGTTGTTGTCCGTTTCCATTTGCAAAACAAAAGTCACTAAATAAAAAGGCAGCCGTTCTTAACAGTATATAATTGGTATGTGATATTTGATACAAGTGTTGACGATTTTTATTAAATGATTATCGTAAAAGTAGCGAGTCAACATTTAAGATGGTTTAAGAAAGTTTCTGATTTATTAAACCGCTGGTTTTTATTATTAAACCAATAATATTTAACAACCAACGACTTACAAGGCACACAGCAAGCTTACAGCTTTCATTAAGATTACATATGCTCTATTTACCGATACCGTTATTTTTATTATTAACGACTACATTTTCTTCAACGAACTGTGCTTTATTCAAAAATGGATTTACTATATTGCGTAAAACAAAAGCTAAAAAATAAAAACCCAATCAAATTTTGTGACTAATGCCTTACCTCGAAATTTTTATAATCGATGATGAACCCGATGCCGGACATTTACTAAAGAATTTATTAAAAGAGTATTCTGTTATACAGATAAAAGAAGTATTTACCAATGCACTGCATGCACTTGATGCGGTAATTATACAGCAGCCACAGGTAATTTTTTTGGATATTGACATGCCGGAAATAACCGGCATAGAGTTTTTGCAAGAGGTAAACAAGTATTCGCCAAACACTAAAGTAATATTTGTTACCGCTTTTAAGCATTATGCACTGGAGGCTTTACATAACAACGCATTCGATTATATTTATAAACCTGTTTCGAAAGCAGAATTACGACGGGTGGTTTATAAAATTATAAATGCAATTAACGGCGAGAAACAGAAATTAACCGCCGAAACCAATTCAAAAGTTTTATTAAAGACTGCCGAGGGGCACCATTATATTGACACAGAACAGATATTGTTCCTGGAAGCCGACAGTAATTACACCAACTTGATATTAAAAGATGGCAAGAAACTATTAACGAGCGTAAACCTTGGCAAATTACACAAACAAATACCAGAAACTGAATTTGTACGCATAAGCCGCAAACATATCATAAACAAAAACTATCTATTGTTTATGAATTTTTGTAAACGATACTGTATTATTTCAAACAACCAAGAAGAATATCAATTGGAAGTAAGTATTAAAATGAAAGACTTAAAACATGAGTTAAGTTAACAGAATTTGTTAGCCATATTCATCTCAACTAACCCATATCGAGAATCCACCATTCAACCCATTGTGAAAGCCAGAATAAAAACCATAGTTTCCAATCCACATCTGCAATCCGCTCTAGTGGGAATACTGGTAACCCTTTTGGTTTATTTTAGTTGGGATGAACCTATAAAAAGGTTTAACGTAAAGGTTGATCCTTTTGAAAAGTACACAACAGAGGATGTATTATGGTTTATTGATGACTTTGACGGTGACGGGAATAGCGAAAGAATCAGGTGTTTTAAGGCTATGGATGCAGAGTCGATAGATCTGGTTTCATACGATAATAATGGCAATTTGTTAGATCATTACCATTACGAAGGTTCAGATTGGAATTACACCTTGGTTCCTGAGATATATGACATTAACGAAGATGGGATAAAAGAACTATTATATTTTTCTGTCCTGAATGATTCAATCTTTTTTAATGCTATCAATTTACACTCATTCGAGTTATCTATCGATCATCACTATTTCAACACCTTTGAGCGTAAGAGAGACAACTACGCATACGCTTCAGAGTTCCTTAACTTCGGAGACTTTAATAATGACGGTACTAATGAACTGTTTTTTGTTTTCGACGCCGGATTTGGGTTGTATCCCCGTGGGGTTTTCAAGATTGAATTCCCATCTTTAAAAATATCAGCCTCCCCCACAGATCACATGTTAGTTACAGATATAAATTTTGTCGATTTGTTCAATGATGGTACTCCTGAAATACTATGTTCAACGTCCGCTCCTGATAATTCAATCGATTTGAATAAATTGTCTGACACATGCAGTTATATAACCGTTCTGGACTATAACCTAAAACCTTTATTTGATCCTATTCCAATGCAAGGCAGGTATTCTTCAATCAAGT
The DNA here is from genome assembly GCF_041583095.1 of Draconibacterium sp. Taxonomy (NCBI): domain Bacteria; kingdom Pseudomonadati; phylum Bacteroidota; class Bacteroidia; order Marinilabiliales; family Prolixibacteraceae; genus Draconibacterium; species Draconibacterium sp. The sequence continues at coordinate 3,215 of NZ_JBFHGM010000110.1, read as the reverse complement.
GTATTCCGAATACTAATGATTCTACTTTCTTCGCCTGTTATTATTGTCGTTCCAACAGTACTTTGCCACTGCGACTTATGATGCTAGATTATGAAGGTCAATTAATAGCAGAAAAGAAGTGGAAAAACATATCTAATCCAGAGAATCTACAAATCGATCTAAATATTATTAATAAAATACCGTATCTAATAATTAAAGACATTAGTCGAATCCGTTTAGATAAAGGTATAAACCCATTACCAGCCGATCTCAATCCAGGAAAAGAAAATTCTCTTCTTGGTATTCCAATCCCCTATGATTTTAGTGGAGACGGATCGTCAGAGTTACTTTTCTGGAATATGAAATACCAGGCTATAATCTATGATGAGGAAACCAAGGATAAAGTTGAATTTGAATTTCCCTTTTTATTAAAATATGGTTTAAAAATCTACCCGTTTTATGAAAATGGAAAAATAACTAAACATGTAATCACTACCGTTGGTGGATTTATCTTTCTAGAATATTCCAAAAATGAAATGTATTTCCTTCTATACTTGATTTATATATTTCTTTTCATTTCCGTTTCGGGTCTGATAAGACTAATGTTTTATTTTCAAAAAACAATTATTGAACAAAAATGTAATACCGAAAAACAATTAACTGAGCTTCAGTTTAATTCGGTGAAAAACCAATTGAATCCACATTTTTTGTTTAATGTGTTGAATTCTGTGGCTTTGATGATTAACGAAAATAAATCTGATGAAGCGTACGACTTTTTATCACTTAATTCGCGTATGATACAGAGGATGATGAATGATGCTAAAGAGGTGAAACGCTCTTTGAAAAATGAGATTCAATTTACTAAGGACTACGTGAGTGTTCAAGAACATCGTTTTAAAGATCGCTTTAAAGCAGTATTTGAGATAGCCCCGGATGTGAATCTTGATTTTCAGGTGCCTAAAATGTGTATCCATACCTATGTTGAGAACGCCATAAAACATGGATTTCGCAACACTAAGGATGGTGGTCGTCTTAGAATCAGCATTGAATCTGTTTCTCATGGTATATCAATCACTATAGAAGATAATGGCATGGGACGAAAAGCAGCTTCCGTATATAAAACCAACTCAGGAAATGGGGTTAATATTATGAATGAGTTCTACCAGTTATTTGAAAAATACCATGGATATAAAATTGATTTTTCCATTGAGAATATTGAACCAACCGGTACTGTTATAAAATTAAGAATCACATTACCTGACTATAGAAATCGGCTGGAGATATAGACTGTCATCTGGTCAAGATACCAATCAGAAAGATAATGTTTTGAGTTTTTTTTAATGAAAAAGCCGATCCGTCAGTTGACGGATCGGCTTTTCAATATGGTAAAGAAAATTATTAGTCTTCTTTCTTTGCTTCATCAGCTGACTCGTCAGCTTTAGGCTCTTCAGTTGTTTCTTCAGCTTTTGCTTCAGTAGCCGGAGCTTCTTCAGTTTTAACTTCTTCAACAACTTCAGCCTCTGCAACTGGTGCAGTAGTTTCAGCTTTTTTAGCACCACCACGACGCGAACGATGTTTTTTAGGTGCAGCAGCTTCTTCTTTTGCAGCCAACATAGCTTCGTTGAAGTCAACCAACTCGATGATACACATATCGGCGTTGTCGCCTAAACGGTTACCGGTTTTCAGAATACGAGTGTATCCTCCCGGACGGTCAGCAACTTTAACAGCTACTTCGCGGAACAATTCCGATACAGCATCTTTGTCTTGCAGGTAGCTAAAAACTACCCTGCGAGAGTGTGTAGTATCTTCTTTTGCCTTTGTAATAAGCGGCTCAACGTACATACGCAATGCTTTCGCTTTTGCAACAGTAGTTGAAATTCTCTTATGCGCGATAAGTGAACTTGCCATGTTTGCCAACATCGCTTTACGATGTGGTGCTTTACGGCCTAAGTGATTAAATTTCTTATTATGTCTCATTGCCTTTTACTCCTTATCAAGTTTATACTTGGAAATATCCATTCCAAAATTCAGTCCCATGTTATCTAAAAGGTCATCCAATTCGGTTAACGATTTTTTACCAAAGTTTCTGAATTTCAGCAGGTCGTTTCTGTTGTAGGTAACCAGATCTCCTAATGTATCTACATCCGCTGCTTTCAAACAATTCAAAGCACGAACTGAAAGATCCATATCAACCAGTTTCGTTTTCAACAACTGACGCATGTGCAGTACTTCTTCATCAAACTCTTCGTTTGCAAATTTCTCATCCGTATCAAGCGTGATCTTTTCGTCTGAGAACAGCATGAAGTGATAGATAAGAATTTTAGCTGCTTCTTTTAATGCATCTTTTGGGTGAACAGAACCATCGGTAGCAATGTCCAGAACTAATTTTTCGTAGTCAGTTTTTTGCTCAACACGATAGTTTTCAACCGCGAATTTTACCTTTTTAATTGGCGTATAGATCGAGTCAATCGGAATTACACCAAATTCTTCTTCAACGGGTTTGTTTTCAACAGCAGGAACGTAACCACGTCCTTTGCTGATTTGCAATTCCATTTGAATTTTTACGTCGGGTTCCATTCGGCAAATTACCATCTCGGGATTCAGTACTCTGAAACCGGTCATAAATTTATTAATGTCGCCGGCAGTAAATTCTTCCTGGCCGCTGATTGAGATAGATACTTTTTCGCTGTCAAAATCTTCCACCTCGTTTTTAAAACGAACTTGCTTCAGATTAAGGATAATATCAGTTACATCTTCAATAACTCCTTTAATCGTAGAAAACTCATGGTCAACACCTTCAATTTTAACAGTTGTAATTGCATAGCCTTCCAACGACGATAACAGAATACGACGAAGTGCATTACCAATTGTAATACCGTATCCCGGTTCCAGGGGACGAAACTCGAATTGTCCGAACTTGTCATCGGATTCTAACATTATTACCTTGTCAGGCTTTTGGAATGCTAATATTGCCATAATATTCTAAGTAATTTTATTATTTTGAATACAACTCTACGATTAGTTGCTCTTTGATGTTTTCTGGAATTTCTTCACGTTCCGGACGGTTCAGGAATTTTCCGGCCATTTGTGCGCCATCCCATTCCAACCATTCGTACTGTGAGCTTCTGCGCGATTGCAATGAGCCAGTAATTTCTTCCAGCGATTTTGATTTCTCGCGAACACCAATAACGTCGCCAGATTTAACCGTGTACGATGGAATATTTACTAATTTTCCG
>NZ_JBFHGM010000109.1:0-15498 GCF_041583095.1 Draconibacterium sp. | reverse complement strand
CGGCTGCCAAAAACTCAATAGTTGCAAATCCCTGGTTAAAGTGGGCTGCATTGTTGATTTTCTCTACCAATTCATCAGGAATTACTTCGCCTGTTTTATAGTGTTTGGCATACAACGCCAACATTTCAGGTTCGAAAGCCCAGTTTTCCATAATTTGCGAAGGCAGCTCAACAAAGTCGCGTGAAACCGAAGTTCCCGACAACGTTCTGGTTTCGCAATCAGACAGCAATCCGTGCAAACCATGACCAAACTCGTGGAACATTGTTATTACCTGATCCAGGCTCAACAACGACGGAATATCATCAGTTGGAGCCGGGAAGTTACAAACGTTTGTAATTACCGGAAGTACATTTTCGCCGTCACGCATTTCCTGTTTGCGGAACGAACTCATCCACGCGCCACCGCGTTTACTTGGACGAGCAAAATAATCGGTGTAAAAAATACCAATGGTACTTCCATCAGCTTCTTTCACCTCAAATACTTTTCCGTCTTTATGGTATTTTGGCAAGTCGGTTCTTTCGCTAAAAGTGATTCCCCAAAGTTTATTCGCTAAAGTAAAAATTCCCTGTTGTACGTTGTCAACCTGAAAATAAGGTTTTACATCTTCTTCGCTCAATGCATATTTATCCTGGCGAACTTTCTCGGCATAGTACCACCAGTCCCAGCCTTCAATTTTAATATTGGCGCCTTCTTTGTCGGCAATGGCCTGCATGTCGGCCACCTCTTGTTTAGCTACCGGCAAAGCTTTCTCCCAAACCTGCGTTAAAATATCGTACACATTTTCAGGATTTTTTGCCATGTTCTCTACCAGAATGTACTCTGCATGGTTGTTGTAACCAAAAAGTTTTGCACGTTCGCTGCGCAATTCAACAATTCGGGCTACAATTTTATTGTTGTCGTACTCGTTGCCATTGTCGCCTTTCATGATGTAACCTTTGTACAATTTCTCACGCAATTCGCGGTTTGGCGAATAGGTAAGGAACGGGTACAAACTCGGGCGGCTAATGGTGAAAATCCATTTCCCCTCCTGTCCTTCTTCTTTTGCAGTGGCAGCAGCAGCCGAAACAGAAGATGCCGGCAAACCTTCCAGATCAGTTTCATCTTCAATAACCAGTTTGAAAGCATTGTTATCTTTTAAAACGTTTTCGCCAAACTGTACCGAAAGAGTTGCCAGTTCACCGTTAATCTCGCGCATACGTGCTTTCTTATCTGCCGGAAGTTCAGCACCACCGCGTACAAACGACTTGTATTTTTTCTCCAGGAAACGAGCTTCTTCTGTTGAAAGATCAAGGTTTTCACGTTGCTCGTAAACCGCTTTCACTTTTTTGAATAAACCTTCATTCAGGTTGATATCGTCGTAGTGTGCCGATAATAGCGGCTCAATATCTTTTTCAATGGCCTGAATACTGTCGTTAGTATCAGCGCCACTCAAGTTACTGAACACATTACTTACACGATTTAAAAACGTTCCCGACTTGTCGAGCGCAACCATTGTATTCTCAAAAGTTGGCTCTTCCGGATTGTTTACAATTGCGTCAATCTCTTCTTTGTGCAAACGCATTCCCTCTGCAAAAGCAGGGCGAAAATGTTCGTTTTCAATCTGATCAAACGGCGGAACACCAAATGGTGTGTTCCATTCCTTAAAAAACGGATTCTCCATGTTATTTGTACTTTCCTTTTGCTGTGTTTGGCACGATGTGACCACCAAACCCAGGATAAAAACAAAAAATAGCAGTTTTTTCATTTCCCAAATATTTATGATAATTCAAATTTAGCTGCGCAAGATACTATTTTTCGCCTCATTCATAAATGACAGAATTCAAGTTTTTCAACTGATTAGCTTCACTTTTTTCTGATTTTCGGGAAGAACACTACTTCAAGTTTTAATTCTTTGTGATTAGCAGAAAGCTGCTTATGTATATGTTATAAAAATCAGTACTTTTGTGCGATTCAAAAAAAAATTGACAGAAAAATCATTATAAGATGAAAATTTCATATTCCTGGTTAAAAGATTACATTAAACTGGAACAATCGCCCGAAGAGATTTGCGACATTTTAACGCAAACCGGTTTGGAAGTTGGCGGTTTGGAAGAGGTTGAAACCGTAAAAGGAGGTTTGGCCGGATTGGTAATTGGCGAAGTTATTACCTGCGAGCAACACCCTAATTCAGATCATTTAAGCAAAACAACTGTAAATGTTGGCACCGACGAAGTGTTGCCAATTGTTTGCGGTGCACCAAACGTAGCAGCCGGACAAAAGGTTGTTGTAGCTACTGTTGGAACTACGCTTTATGATGGCGACCAGGAATTTAAAATTAAAAAATCAAAGATCCGTGGCGAAGTGTCGATGGGAATGATTTGTGCCGAAGATGAAATTGGTTTGGGACAAAGTCACGACGGAATTATGGTACTCGATCCGCACGCCAAAGTGGGAACACCGGCAAAAGATTTTTTCAACGTGGAGTCAGATTGGGTAATCGAAATCGATCTTACACCCAACCGTATCGACGGAGCTTCGCTAATTGGAGTAGCCCGCGATTTGGCCGCTTTTCTGAAAAAAACACAGGACATTGAATATACAAAACCATCGGTTGACGACTTTAAAGTTGACAATAACGATTTGGTTATTCCCGTAGAGGTAGAAAATAAGGAGGCTTGCCCGCGTTACGCTGCTGTAACTATTTCAGGCATCGAAGTGAAAGAGTCGCCGGAATGGTTGCAAAACCGTTTAAAAATGATTGGCCTGACACCAATTAATAACGTGGTTGACATTACCAATTACGTGTTATTTGAAACTGCACAGCCGTTACACGCTTTTGATGCCGACGAAATTACCGGTGTAAAAGTGATTGTAAAAACCTTGCCTGCAAAAACAAAATTCACTACGCTTGATGAAGTGGAACGCGAACTGGACGAGAACGACCTGATGATTTGCAACGCAGAAGAAGGCATGTGTATTGGTGGCGTTTTCGGAGGAATGAAATCGGGCATAAAAGAAACAAGCAAAAACGTGTTTTTGGAAAGTGCTTATTTCGATCCGGTTTATATTCGCAAAACTGCCCGTCGTCATGGGTTAAACACGGATGCATCCTTCCGTTTCGAGCGCGGCGTTGACCCGAATGGACAAGTTTACGCACTTAAACGTGCAGCTTTACTGATTAAAGAAATTGCCGGAGGAACTATTTCTTCTGACATTATTGATATTTACCCTACACCGATTGAAGATTTTAAAGTGAGTGTTTCGTACGCAAACATCACACGTTTAATCGGTAAAGATTTGGGGGCTGATGTCGTAAAAAGCATTTTGGAATCGCTGGAAATTAAAATTGAAAGCGAGAACGAAACCGGTCTGGAATTGCTGGTTCCGGCTTACCGTGTTGATGTAAAACGCGAAGCCGATGTAATTGAAGAGATTCTGAGAATCTACGGATACAACAACATTGAAATTCCTACACAGGTTAAATCGTCGTTGCAAACTGCCGACAAACCAAACCCTGACAGCGTTAAAAATCGGATTGCTGAAATGCTGACTTCACAAGGTTTTAACGAAATATGGTCGAACTCGTTAACAAAATCGAGCTACTACGAAGGATTGGAACAGTACAAAGACGAGCAATCGGTAAAAATGCTGAATCCGTTGAGTGCCGACTTAAACGGAATGCGCCAAACCCTGTTATTCGGCGGGCTTGAATGTATTGCCTACAACGCCAACCGCCAGAATAAAAACCTGAAGATTTACGAATTCGGGAACACTTACTTTTACAAAGGAACGCAGTTAAAAGACCAGCCGGCCAATAATTATTGGGAAGAAAATCACCTTGGACTTTTCATAAGCGGAAATAAAGAAGCTGAAAGCTGGACGATGAAAGAAGAAGCTGCATCGTTCTACGGATTAAAATCATACGCTGAAAACATTCTGAAACGCCTTGGTTTATCTGCTGATAATATGCAGATTGACGATTGTGAAGACGAACTATTCAGCGAAGCACTGGCATACACCTCCAACAACAAAGTTGTACTTAAATTGGGTATTGTTGCCGGTAAATGGCTGAAGAAATTCGAGGTTGAAAACCCGGTTTATTACGCCGATTTCAATTGGGACAATGTATTTAAAGCACACAAACAACATAAAGTGCTGTTTAGCGAGTTGCCAAAATTCCCGGCTGTTCGTCGCGATCTGGCTTTGCTGCTCGACAAATCAGTGAAGTTTAGCCAGCTGAAAGAAACGGCTTTTAAAATGGAACGCCAGCTATTACGCGAAGTGGACCTGTTTGACGTTTACGAAGGCAAAGGCGTGCCCGATGGTAAAAAATCGTATGCTGTTAGTTTCATTCTGCGTGATGATAGCAAAACGCTAAAAGACAAACAAATCGACAAAACGATGCAAAAGCTGATTATGGCTTTTGAACGGGATTTTGGTGCTGAATTACGCTAAAAGATTACCATATATAAACTAACTTGCATCCCGGATAACTTTCCGGGATGTTTGTTTAAAGCAACTACATCGTATGCAAAACCACACAAAAGGAATCATATACGCAGCAATAACTGCTTTCTTTTGGGGCTTTTTAGCCATTGCCTTAAAAGTTGCCGTGCGCGAGGTGGCCCCGGTTACTGTGGTATGGATTCGTTTTGTGGTAGCATTTATTATGCTCTCCGGCTGGCAGTCTTTTAAATCTCCGGCATCGTTCAGAATTCTTATAAAACCGCCCGTTCTACTGATACTGGCCGCGCTGGCCCTGTCGTGGAACTATATGGGTTATATGCTGGGTATCCACCACACAACCCCCAGCAATGCGCAACTTTTTATACAAACGGGGCCGCTTATTTTAGCCATTGCCGGCTTTCTTATATTTAAAGAAAAGCTGCTCCGCAACCAGATTATCGGTTTTTCAATAGCGCTGTTAGGGTTCTCATTTTTCTACCGCGACCAGCTGCAGGCATTTTTCGAAAGTGCCGATACTTACCAACTCGGAATTCTGTTAACCATATCGGGAGCCCTTGCCTGGTCGGTTTATGCCATTTTACAAAAAAAGCTGGTTCGTACTTTTTCGGTCGACAGCCTAAACCTCGTATTGTTCGGACTTCCGGCGCTGTTGTACATTCCTTTTGTTGAATTTCGTCCCTTACTCGAACTAAGCTGGAGCTGGTGGTTGCTTCTTGTGTTTTTGGGAGCCAACACTTTTATTGCCTATACCTGCCTCGGGAAAGCCCTTAAATACGCCGAAGCCAACAAAGTAAGTATCATCATCATATTAAACCCGATGATCACTTTAATTACCATGGGAATTTTAACCGAACTCAATGTTTCATGGGTAGAACACGAGCGGTTTTCGGCCATCACAATTGTTGGTGCAGCATTGGTATTTCTGGGTGCCGTTCTGGTAGCCCGGAAAAATAAATCTCGCTAAGTACATTTCAGCCATTCCAGCCCCTGCTTTAACATCATTATTCCATATGTTTCAAACCTGATTTCTGTAACTAATTCCCCCGTTTTCGTATATAATAAAACATAAACGGGCTATTGCAACTCTTTACTTATTGCATTGGGATACAACTTTTAACAGGAATAGCTATGAACTATAGATCGAATAGTATTCTGACACACATCCCTCAAAACCGAGATGGAGAAAGCATTCTTAAACAAGCTTTGTTTTTTACAAATGCATTAAGCATGCGCATCTTCCTTCTTGATGTAATAAAAACCGGGCCGGCAATATTTCATAACCCAAAATCGAAGCGGAACAAGATTCGCCACCAGAAGGCCCTGGAAGAGTTTACAGACTTTGTAAAAAACAGTTTAGGCACTGATATTCCTGATAACATAATTTTAAGAATTGGCTGGGGAAAAATCATCAACACGCTAATTGCCGAATCGGAACGTGGTGGTTACGATTTTGTAATGATAGACAAAAGTAAACATGCCAACAACGAACACCTTTCACCGGCTGATGTAAGCCGGTATGTAAGCAAGTCGTACTGTCCGGTTCTCTCAGTAAACAAAGAATATCCGATAAACGAGATCAAAAGTATTGTTGTGCCGATCGACATTTCGCAGCACACCAAAAAAAGATTGTATTGGGTAACCTTTTTTGCCAAACGACTGAAAGCAAAAATCCACATTGTTTCAGCATTGCACATCGATATTGAGGAACGAAAAAGTTTAGCCTACAAAAATGCGGAGAAGATTAGAAAGATGCTTGAGCAACGAGGTGTTGAATGTGAAGTGAAGATTTTAAAAGTTCATGACAGAGAAAGACACACCGCAATACTAAACTATATAGAAGAAGTTAACGCGGGTATGGTAATGATACGTACGCACCAGGAATCGAGGTTTACCGGAAAAAAGATTGGAAAATTTGTTTCGGCAATTGTGCACGGGTGTAATAAACCTGTTTTTACCGTTGGCGGTGTTACCCAAAAATACGATTTAGATGCCATATAAAACTTACAAAACCAAAGTGTATGACCGACCGCATTGCAGAAATAACGCAAAAAATCTATAACGAAGGCATTGTTAAAGCCAAAGACGATGCCGACCAATTACTTGCTGAAGCAAAAGAAAAAGCGGATGACATTATTCGGTCGGCTAAACTTAAACAGGATGAGATTATTCGCGACGCACAAAAAAATGCAGCGGAAGACAAAAAAAGAACAGAAGCCGAATTGCAACTGGCAGCACGTCAGTTTATAAGCAAGTTAAAACAACAAATTACAGGGCTTATCAGCACTGCCCAAATCAACCCGCCAGTTAATGAAGCCTTTAACGACAGCGATTTCATCAAAAAAATCATACTCACATTAATTGAAAAGTGGAATCCAAAATCCGGTAAAAGTATGGAGCTCCACCTGCTTCTTCCACCCGATGATCAAAAAGAACTTACAGCTTTCCTGCAAAAAAGGGCAACCGAAGCCATGAACAATGGCATTGAAATTTTAGTAGATCCCAAATTAAAATCCGGTTTCAGAATTGGCCCAAAGGATGGCAGCTACCTCATCAGTTTCACCGCACAAGACTTTGCAAATTATTTTAAACAATACTTTAAAGACCGAACAAAAAAGTTACTGTTTGATGCCACTGAAACAGAGTAAAAAACCGAAAAGAGGCATCGCAGGAGTTGTGATACAAACATAAAATAAGAGCTGTGTACACCGGGCTTTAAATGATTTTTGAAGACCATTTAAAATTCGGTTATGCTGATAAAAAAAGAATATTATTGTTTGATTGCCGGGCTTCCCGATTTGTTCTTCGACGAGAACAAACCAACTGTTACTGGCAGTGATTTCAGGGAAGAACTGCAACACCAGCTTAGTCAACCCGACTTTAAGTTGGTTGAATACCTCTTTTTACCTTTCGACAATCGAAACCTGCTCAATGTTTTTTTCGGGCAAAACAAGCCTTTCTTCTACCCCGGCAACATTACCAAGCACGAATTGGAGTTTCAGTTATCGTCGGAGAACGAAGAAATTGAGCTTCCGGAATACATGAAAACATTTTTATGCTGGATGAAAGGCATGGATAAAAAACAGGCTGATTTAGAAGATAAAAATATCCTTACTACTTTGTTTTTCGAGCACGCATTGAAATGCCCAAATTCATTTCTCCAAAATTGGTTTCGTTTCGAGCTCAACCTGAAAAATATATTTACCGCTTTCAACTGTAAAAAATACAACTACGAGCCGGAAATACATTTACTGGAAGTTGAAGGCGAATGTGTTGTCTATTCTCTACTAATTGAAAACAAACTTAAAGCGGATTACTTCGAAGAGTTGCTCCCCTACCACGAAGAACTTTTCAAGATTGCCGAATCGAATAGGGTATGGATTGAAAAGGAAAAAGAAGTTGACAAAATCAAGTGGGAATACCTGGATGAGAATACCTTCTTTCACTTTTTTACCATTGAGAAGGTGTTGGCTTTTACTATAAAACTCCTGCTTATTGAGCGGTGGATGAAAATGGATAAAGAAACAGGCAAAATGCTGCTACATAAACTAATTGACGAGTTAAAAACAAATTATGAATTCCCTCTGGAGTTCAGCTTGACTAAATAAAACAATATGACTACAACAGGAAAAGTAGTTGGAATAATTTCAAACCTGGTGGTGGTTAAAGTTAATGGCCCGGTTTCGCAAAACGAGATATGCTATATCGATCACGAAGCTGTTAAATTGATGGCCGAGGTGATTCGTATTGGTTCCGAAAACGCCTATATACAGGTATTTGAGAGCACACGTGGATTAAAAACCGGAACTCCGGTAGAATTCACCGGCCACATGTTGGAAGCGATTTTGGGGCCCGGAATTTTATCGAAGAATTTTGACGGCCTTCAACACGACCTTGATAAAATGGAAGGCGTATTTCTGCAAAAAGGCGATTACACCCACCCGCTGGAAGTAGATAAAGACTGGAGTTTTAAACCGCTTGCAAAAGTTGGCGATGAAGTGGAAGCCGGGTCGTGGCTGGGGGAAGTTACTGAAAACTGGATTGCCCATAAAATTATGGTTCCCTTTACTTTTAAAGGCGATTTTAAGGTAACGAAAATTGTAGTTTCGGGCGATTATAAAATTGAGGATACAATTGCTGTTTTGCAAGACGCGGAAGGTAAAGAACACCCCGTATCGATGATACAAAAATGGCCGGTTAAAGTTCCTATAAAAACCTACAAGAACAAACCACGCCCTGCAAAATTCCTGGAAACCGGTATTCGTGTAATCGACAGTTTTACTCCTATTGTTGAAGGAGGAACAGGTTTTATTCCCGGCCCGTTCGGAACAGGGAAAACCGTTCTGCAACACGCCCTGTCGAAACAAGCCGATGCCGATATGATTGTGGTAGCCGCCTGCGGCGAACGTGCCAACGAAGTGGTGGAGATATTTGCCGAATTTCCGGAACTGGACGACCCGAGAACCGGACGTAAACTAATGGAGCGTACAACCATTATTGCCAACACATCGAACATGCCGGTAGCAGCCCGCGAAGCATCGGTTTATACGGCCATGACAATTGCTGAGTATTATCGATCCATGGGGCTGAAAATATTGTTGCTGGCCGATTCCACATCGCGTTGGGCACAGGCACTGCGCGAAATGTCGAACCGCATGGAAGAGCTTCCCGGCCCCGATGCATTTCCGATGGATTTGCCCGCTATTATCTCCAACTTTTACTCGCGTGCCGGGTTTGTAAATCTCAAGAACGGAGAAACCGGATCGGTAACTTTTATTGGTACCGTTTCGCCCGCCGGTGGTAACTTAAAAGAACCGGTTACCGAAGCCACTAAAAAAGCAGCAAGGTGTTTTTATGCACTGTCGCAAAACCGGGCCGATAGCAAGCGTTACCCTGCTATTGATGCTGTGGAAAGTTATTCGAAATACCTCGAATACCCGGAATATATCGATTATGTATCAAAAGCTATTTCACCAAACTGGGTCGATAATATTCTCCAGGCCCGAAATAGCCTTGTGCGTGGTCGCGAAGCCTACGAACAAATAAATATTCTGGGAGATGATGGTGTACCGATTCATTACCACGAAATATTCTGGAAATCGGAGGTGATCGATTTTGTGATTCTTCAGCAAGATGCTTTTGACAAGATTGATGCATCAACACCCATAAACCGCCAGCAATACATGCTCGAAAAAGTGCTTACGATCAATTACACCCGGTTTAGTTTCGAACATTTTGAGGAGGTAAATCCCTACTTCAAAAAAATAATAAACGTACTGAAACAAATGAATTACTCGGAGTTTGAATCGGAACAATTCAAAAAATTTGAAAAGGAATTAGACGAAATAATAAACGAAAAAGCCGTTGTTGAGACCGAACAACTATAAATGCGAAGAGAATGGAAACTACAGCTTTTCAGAAAATACATACCAAAATTGATCAGATAACGAAAGCAACCTGTTCGTTACACGCTACGGGGGTTGGCAACGAGGAAATGGCACTTGTTAACGACCGCCTGGCGCAGGTAGTTAAAATTGAAGGCAACCTGGTAACCCTGCAGGTTTTTTCGGGAACGGAAGGAATTCCAACCAATGCAGAAGTGGTATTTCTGGGCCATGCACCGCAACTGGCTGTGGGCGACGAGCTGGCCGGACGATTCTTTAACGCATACGGACAACCGATTGACGGTGGCCCCGAAGTAGACGGGAAATTAATAGAAATTGGTGGCCCGTCGGTAAATCCTGTTCGCCGTAAACAGCCCTCGGAATTAATTGCAACGGGAATTGCAGGAATCGACCTGAACAACACGCTGGTAACCGGACAGAAAATTCCGTTTTTTGCCGATCCCGATCAGCCTTACAACCAGGTTATGGCCATGGTAGCTTTACGTGCCAAAGCCGATAAAATTATTCTGGGCGGCATGGGAATTACCAACGATGACTACCTTTTTTTTAAAAACCTGTTTGAAAATGCCGGTGCCATCGACCGCATTATCAGTTTTGTAAATACCACCGAAAATCCACCGGTTGAACGTTTGCTTGTTCCGGATATGGCCTTGTCGGCTGCCGAGTATTTTGCTGTGGAAAAGAATCAGAATGTGCTGGTGCTTTTAACCGATATGACTTTGTATGCCGATGCATTGAGTATCGTTTCAAACCGGATGGATCAAATCCCGTCGAAAGACAGTATGCCGGGTTCGTTATACAGCGATCTGGCTAAACTTTACGAAAAAGCGGTGCAGTTCCCCGATGGCGGTTCGATAACGATTATCGCTGTTACCACACTTTCGGGCGGCGATATTACCCATGCCATTCCCGACAACACCGGCTACATTACCGAAGGGCAGCTTTTCCTGCGTAAAGAAACCGACATTGGCAAGGTTATCATCGATCCGTTCCGAAGTTTATCGCGCCTGAAACAGCTGGTAATTGGCAAAAAAACACGCGAAGATCATCCGCAGGTAATGAATGCGGCCATCAGATTGTATGCCGATGCCGCCAATGCCAAAACCAAAATCGAAAATGGTTTCGACCTTACCGATTACGACAAGCGTACCATGAATTTTGCAAAAGATTATGCCAATGAACTACTTGCCATTGACATAAACATTGAAATTGATACGATGATTGATACGGCATGGAGATTATTCGACAAGTATTTTTCGCAAGCCGAAACAGGCATTAAAGCCGAGTTGGTAGAGAAATATGGAAAACAGATAATATGAAACATTAAATGGAGTTGTTATGGAAAATCAATTAGTTACAATCCTTAGGATTTCGACACCTCAGCTGGGATCTTTAGTTAAAGATAAGCTGGAGGAAATTGGGATTGAAGTATTTTTCACCAACGAGGGAATGACCCCGGGTGAACGATACAATCCTGACGAAGTGCTCCTGAAAGTAAAGGCCAGGCAGTCGGAAAAAGCCATTGCCCGGCTTTTGCAGCTGCATAAAGATTACGACCTCGACAAAGTTAAGGATGATGCAAGTTTTACCGGACTGAGAAAAATTTTGCTTCCGGTAAAATTAAGCGAAGACTGCATCGACTTGTGCAAATATGCCATTGGCCTGGCAATAAAACAAAATGCCGAGATCAAGATTTTATATGTTTATCCCGACCCGAATTTTAATGAACCCAGCCGTTATACCGCTTCGTGGGAAAAGTACGTAAGAATGGAGCTGAAAGAAGCACATAAAAATGCACAGCAAAAACTTGTAGACTTTAGCCGGGAGCTCAAAAATCAGGTTCCTGCGGAACTTTTTAACGCAGTAAAATTGCATTACCGAATGCTAAAAGGAACGCCCGAAAACGTAATTACTGCAGCATGTAAACGCTATAATCCCGATATCATATTTATGGGAACGCGCACTACAAAAAATGCCGAAGGTGAGTTTTTGGGAAAAACGCTTATTAAGGTAATTGAACAAACACAGCACTCGGTTCTGGCTGTTCCCTTATCAGCAGTTTTTAAAGGAAAAGAAGAAATTAACGTGTTGTACTCAACCGATTTTTACGATTCCGATAATTCATCGTTGAACAAATTACTAAAGATACTGGAGCCCGTTAAGAAGAAGATCTATTGCGTTCATTTCGATATAAATAACGGCAAGCAACATCAGGAAAAAGTGAACGAGTTAAATGCCATGCTTGAAAGAGATTACAGCGAATACCAAATCAGGTGCGAGCTTTTCGAGAGTGACGACTTGCTTAAAGGAATTGAGGAATTTGTTGACAAAAAGCATATCGATATCATATCGTTGTCGAAAGTAAAGCGCTCGGGTATTTACAAATTTTTCCACACCGACCTGGTATCAACACTCATTTCACAAGCAAATGTGCCCATCCTGATTTTTCCGGTTTAATTTATTAAAACAAAAAATTGGCAATAAAATTTCAATACAATAAAACTGCCCTCCACAACCTGAACAAACAACTGAAGATCAGGCAAAAGGCATTACCTACCTTAAAAAACAAGGAAGCCGCTCTTCGTTTGGAGGTTAAAAAGGCCAAAGATCAAACCGATGATTTAAACCGTCAATTACAAATTAAGATTGGCGAACAAGAGCTTTCTGCAGGATTGTGGAACGAGTTTTTACCCGAATTGATTAGAATTGAAAACGTTAGTATAACGTGCAAAAAAATTGCCGGCGTCTCCATTCCTGTAATGAACGAAATAATATTCAAGGAGCAAGATTTTAGCCTGTTTTTAAAACCCGATTGGTTTCCGGCAGGTATTTCGTTTGTAAAAGAACTGGCCGGAATTGTTACCGGGCGTGAGTTTTATACGCGCAAAATGGCACTGCTCGACAGGGCCAGAAAAAAAACAACACAAAAGGTAAACCTCTACGAAAAGGTACAGATTCCGGGCTACGAAGATGCAATCCGGAAAATAAAACGATTTCTGGAAGACGAGGAAAACCTTTCGAAATCGGCACAAAAAATTGTAAAAAAACGACAGCAGAAACAAAAAGCAACGGCAGTATGATCGTTCCGATGTTAAAATATACTTTTCTGGTTTTTCACAGGGAATACGAAGATTTCCTGATTGAACTGAACAGATTGGGCCTTGTACACATTGCCGGGCTCGGTCTTGATCCTTCGGAAGAAACCACCAAAAAAGTTGCAGAGCTGAACAAATACGAACGAGCCATCAACTTTCTGCAGAAAAGAGAAAGTGAAACAGCCGAAAAACCCGGGTTGTATTCGGCACCGGAGATCATTGACGACCTTACCGAAAAACAAAAGGAACTTGAAGAACTGGAAGCCCGGCTCGAATCTTTATCAAAAGCGGCACAAAAAGCATTGCCGTGGGGAGATTTCTCACCCGAGCTCATCGAACAGCTAAAAACCGAAGGAATACGTTTGCAATTTTACCAAACCACAAAAAAGAAATACATCGAACTGGAACAAAGTAATTTTCCGGTAGCGGGAATTTCAGAAACCGCCAACCAAGTGCTTTTTGTACATATCCAACAAAACGAAGAAGACTTGGGAACAGATGCAGAGCACTTGGAACTGCCACCTCTTCCCTACTTTGTAATTGAAAAACAGATTCGTGAAACAGAAGAAAGAATAAAAGCGATTCATACAACTTTTAACAGCTATGCCAACAACTCCATTTATTTGCTGGAAGAAGAAAAAACAACACTGATTCGATCGCTGGAATTCGACAATGTACTGCGAAATACCAATAAAGAGGCTGAGAACAAATTAATGGTGTTAGAAGGTTGGGTTCCACAAACCAAAACACCGGCGCTGAACCAATTTTTAAAAGACAGTGATGCACTCTATTTTTCGCGTAGAGCCAAACCCGACGATAAAATTCCGGTTTTGCTAAAAAACAACCGGTTTGGCAAACTCTTTGAGCCGATTGGTTCCATGTTTTCATTGCCCGATTATGCAGAGCTCGATTTAACTGTATTTTTTGCACCTTTTTTTATGCTGTTCTTTGGCTTCTGTTTAGGCGATGCCGGCTACGGATTACTGTTTGTAATTGGCGCCGGTTTGTATAAATTAAAAGCCAAAGCGGAGTTTAAACCGTATTTAAGCCTGATACAATTTTTAGGTGCAGCAACAATTTTGTTCGGAGTCGTTTCAGGAACTTTTTTTGGTATTAACCTTATTGAAACAGATTTTGCTTTAACCGTAAGGGTTCGCCATCTTTTCCTAAATCCCGACAAAATGTTCAACCTGTCGCTGATGCTGGGTGGTGTACAAATCATTTTCGGGCTTTTTATTAAAGCCGCCAATCAAACCAAACAGTTCGGATTTAGTTACGCACTGGCAACTTATGGCTGGCTGGTAATTCTTATCGGCAGCATTGCTTATGCGCTACTTTCCGGTGCCGGAATTATTCCGAAAAACAAAACCATTTTATACGGCATAATAGCGCTGGGCGGATTTTTCGTGCTGTTTTTCAGCGATCTGGGCGTTAATGTTTTTGCCCGCATTGGCAAGGGCGTTTGGGATGTGTACTCAACCGTTACTGGCATTTTTGGCGATCTGCTTTCGTACATCCGCCTGTTTGCGCTGGGTTTATCGAGCGCCATTTTGGGTTTTGTTATCAACGATATTGGCCTGCAAATTTTAGGAGCGTCAAAGATATTAGGCCCGGTATTTTTTGTCCTATTCCTGTTACTGGGGCACACCCTAAATATTCTTATTTCGTCGCTCGGCTCGTTTGTACACCCCATGCGTTTAACTTTTGTGGAGTTTTATAAAAGTGCCGGTTTTAAAGGCGGTGGCGAAGAATATAAACCCTTTGGAAGGATGAAGGATTAAAGATGAAGGATAAATTGGAAAAAGATAATACAAATAGAAATAAACATTAAACAACTACGATTATGACAACTGCAGTTATTTTAGCCTATATAGGTTTAGCTATAATGCTTATTTTTTCGGGAATTGGAAGTGCTGTTGGTGTCTCAAAAGGAGGAAATGCCACCGTTGGAGCACTGAAGAAAAAACCCGACAAATTTGGTAGTTACCTGCTATTGAGCGCCTTGCCCGGAACACAGGGTTTATACGGGTTTGCCGGATTTTTTATCATTAACAGTCAAGGAATTATTACAGCGGATATGACCATGTTACAAGGAGTAGCAATAATGGCAGCCGGATTAACCCTGGGTTTTGTTGGATTTTTCTCGGCACTTAACCAGGGAAGTGTAACATCAAACGGCATTGCAGGCATTGGCTCGGGGCACGATATTTTTGGAAAGACAATGGTATTGGCTGTATTCCCTGAGCTGTATGCAATTATTGCATTTGCCGCTACTTTTTTGATTAGTATGAGTTTGTGAGAATCAAATAATAAATTCAAAATGCCACAAAATGAAAAAAGCCCGTCATAAAATGACGAGCTTTTTCGTTGTGGGAAGAGCAGGATTCGAACCTACGAAGGCTGAGCCAACAGATTTACAGTCTGCCCCGTTTGACCGCTTCGGTATCTTCCCAAAGTATTTTAAATGAGCCGAATCCCAGATTCGAACTGGGGACCCCGAGATTACAAATCACGTGCTCTGGCCAACTGAGCTAATTCGGCATTTTTTCATTATT
>NZ_JBFHGM010000108.1:0-15515 GCF_041583095.1 Draconibacterium sp. | reverse complement strand
TGTTGAACTAAACCCGCTTTGCGGGAGCTTATTTTCCACCTAAAATAGGAATAGTTGGAGGTATATACTGATTTTTCTGCCCATAAATTTTTAACCAAAATTATTATGAGCAGAAAATCATACCTGGAGCAGGCCTGTGAGGCTGTTCCCGAGTTCGAAACCATCAGCGAAAAGTTCCTTCGCAAGTACACCATTGCCGGTAAATCAGAATCGTGTACGCGCAATTACCTGATGCAAATTTCCAAGATGGTGCTCCATTTCCAGTGCTCCCCCCTGGATCTGTCGATTGACCAAATGGAGGAGTACCTCTTTCATATCCGGCAAAACGAAAAGCCCAGCATGAGCTCTTTCAAACACCTGGTGTACGGCTTGCGCACCTTGTTTTCGATGTTCAAAAACGAGAAACTCTACCTGGCCCTTCCCCCTGTGTCCGGCAGCAAAGCCTTGCCTGTGGTGTTTTCGCAAGCCGAGGTCAAACTTATTTTAAAAACGCCTAAACTGTTAAAACACCGTGTGCTGTTTGCCCTTACTTACGATTGCGGTCTGCGTATCTCGGAAGTAATTACCCTGAAAATCACGGATATTGATTTTGACCGCAAACAGGTGCACGTGCGCCAAAGCAAGCACAAAAAAGACCGTTACGTGCCTGTTTCCCCGATCACCATAAAAGGCATACAACAATACCTGGAATCCTCGAACCCGCAGAACTGGCTTTTCAACGGAAAGGTTCGCGGGCAGCAAGCCAGTCGCGAAGGGATTCGACATGCTTTCCGCTCCTGCATCCAAAAGGCCGGTATCCAAAAGCAGGTTTGCACTCACACCCTGCGCCACAGCTATGCTACACACCTGCTGGAAATGGGGCTGGACATTGTGAGTGTCAAAAACCAACTGGGGCATGCCGATATTGCCACCACTATGATGTACCTGCATATTGCCCGCTCGAATCCCCTGGCGGGTTTTGCCCCCATGGAAAAGCTCTACGGCCATGCCCGCCGGTAACACGCTGGGCGATGTGATCAGGCAGTTCCTGCCTGCCCTGCTAAAAGAAAGGGGCGTTTCCAAAGCGCAGCTCAAGGTGCTCCGGGCTTTGGCCGGGTGCCGTACCCCCGAAATGGGCGGTTCGGCCATGGTGTGCCACCATTGCGGCTCGGTGCATTACGTGCTGCACAGTTGCCGAAACCGCCATTGCCCGCGTTGCCAGGGCATCGACAAAGAATTGTGGATGGAAGCACGCAAACAGGAACTGTTGCCGGTCAAATATTTTCATGTGGTGTTTACCGTTCCGCACGAACTGCTGGAGCTGTTCCGTTTCAACCGCGAACAGATGTACAACCTGCTGTTCGAGAAATCGTGGGAAACCCTGCGCCTGTTTGCCAAAGACCCCAAACTGCTCGGGGCCCAGCCCGGGGCCATCGCCATTTTGCATACCTGGGACCAGCAAGTCAGGTTCCACCCGCATGTGCACCTGATTGTTCCGGCCGGGGGTGTTGACAAGCACGGCAAATGGAAAAGCAGCAAACAGGATGGCAACTTCCTGTTCGATGTAAAACAGATGTCCGTGGTATTCAGTGCGCGTTTTGCAGAAAAGCTGCGCCAATTAAAGCAACAGGGAAAAATCCGAAAGCAGGTGCCACGAGACCTGATTAAAAAGCCCTGGGTGGTGTATGCCAAACAGGCCTTCGGTTCGCCCCAAAGTGTTGTGGAATACCTGGGCAGGTACACTCACCGGGTGGCCATCTCAAATGCACGGATCCTGGAGGTGACCGGCACCCAAGTTACTTTTAGCTGGTGCGACCGGGAAAACGGTTACCAAAAGAAAACCCAGACCATAAGCGGGACAGAGTTCCTGAAACGTTTTCTCGACCACATTGTGCCGCCTTATTTCCGGCGCATCCGCCACCTGGGATTTTTGGGCTCGCGCAATAAAACGCAAAGCCTGGAAGCTATACGGGAAAGCCTCGGGGAAAAGCGGCTACCGGCAACACCCCTTACACGGGCACAGCTACTGGAACTGCGCTTTGGTGAACGCTCCCTGCTCAGGTGTAAAGATTGTGGAGGGGAACTTCAATTACTGGAAACCTACCCAGGACAGCGGGCACCGCCCGTAAATCTATCGGCCGGAATGTGCCAATGACCGTGTTTGGTGGAACTTTTCGAAATACGCCCCGGAGCGTACATGGGAAAGCTATGTCCGGTGGCCAAAACCGCTTGCCGGGAAAAGCCCTTTACTACCTAAAACAAGGCCAAAGCAGCAGCTACTGGCCGGGCAAAACCGGTTTTGCACCTAAAACATGGCTTGCAATGCCAACAACATTGCCCAAAAACGGCCCTGAAAGGGAACCCAAAAACCGATTGAAAACACTATTCGAAAATAATTAATTGACAGCCGGTTAAGTCAGGAGCAGTGTTTAGTTCAACAAAGCCTCCAATCTAAAGCGTATGCAAGCAACGCTTCATTAGAGGCTAAGTGTTAGCAAACGTATTTTAATTCTATTTTCAAACACTGGCTGATATTATTACATTTTAAGTTTATCAATATATTCTTTTGCGATTTTATTTTCAGGGTCAAGTTTTAATACCTCTTTAGAATAGAGAAGTACCTCATCTTCAAAATTATTTTGATTAAATAATTCTATTGCTTTAATGTATTGTTCAATTGCTTTATTCTTTTCACCCTTTTTTACAAAGAGTTGTGCAAGATTAAGATTTGCTCTTGCATAGTTAGGATTAATACTTAACACCTTATTGTAATAGAATTCTGCTGAGTCAAGCTTTTCAAGTACGAAATAATAGTTTCCAAGTGCTAATAAAGCGTAATAATTTGTTGGTTCTTTTTCAAGAAGTTTTTCAGCATAATAGAATGTCTTATCATAGTTGCCTAAGTTCCCATAAGCGTTTGATAATGCAAGAAAAAACTCAAAATCATTTTCGGTATTATTTAATTCATTTTCTGCAAGTTTTATAAATGTTTCGTACTCGCCAGAATTATACAATTCTGTTATCTTTCCCATCTTTTCATCATGGGACATTTCATTTGGTTCTTGAGTTTTTTGAGTATTCGTGTTATGGCAGGATACTATAAAAAATAAAAGATTGAATAAACAGAAAAATCTGTTCTTAGAAGTTAGTATTTTCATATAGCACTTTAAATCTTGTTACTTTTGTATTCTTTTCAGTCAATATTCCAAACTGCATCATCAAATCCATCGAAAGCATCACGATACATATCTCTTAGTTCTTGCTCCGTGTAGGACGTATCAGGATATTCAGTATCTGAATTGTCATTATTAATTTCCTTTTTTCTCTTTTCCCATTCAAATGCAGATTTAAGCGTGTCATAATCTGCACCACATGAAATAAAAAAATCAATTACGTCTTTATTATTATTTTCAAATGCTTTAATTGGGCTGAGACCACTGGAAATATAATCATTGTATTTTTCTACGATTGGCAGGCCTGTGTCTTGAAATAGGTAAATTAGTTCACCATTTTTATTGCAAATATTCACTTCATCAATATAAAGTAGATTTACAAGTTCATTTCGTTGTGAAACATCATCTCTATAACTATAACAATATTTTATGTAATCAAATGCAATTTTACCTGAAGCATCCTTTTTTTCAATATCAATTCCAGCATTTAGTAGTATTTGAATTAATTCTATACTCAACCATCTTCCTGGGCGGTTTGGATTTGCAACTAGTGATAAATGCAGAAGTGTTCCTTTTTTGTATTCTTCACTGATGCTTTTAATTAGCCCATTATATTTTTCATTTCCATATGACGATGGCTCAATTTTAACTTGCTCGTTAATATTGCCAATATGCTTAATGAGAAAACGTAATAGATTTAAATTATTTTCTATACAAGCAGTACCAGCCAGTGACATAACATCGTCTTCATTTATATATTGAAAAACAAGTTCTTTCAGTTTTATAGCTTCATTGTTCTCGTCAAATTTGCATATTTTAAACAGCAATTGGCACGCACTAAAACCTGTAATTTCTTCTCTATTAGTACATAACTCAAATAGTATTGAAAACAAATCAAAGTTTTTATTAACTGCACAGTTCTCCAATACAGAATTTTTAAGTCTCCACGGATTGTTATTAAAGCATGTCGCAATATTACTTTCTGCATCTGGTTTTTGTATGAGACTGTGAGAATTTATGGAAGCCAAATTAAACAAAATCGAGTTATTCTCAGGAGTAAAAAAATCACCCAAAGAAGAAAGGACAATTTTGCTTAGGTCAAAAGCGTTGGATTTGATTATTTCAGCAAGGAATTCAGTTCTATTCCAGTAAAATAGTGCGTAGATTGAATCTGTTGTATATTTTTGGATAAAGAAAAACGCTGTTTCTTTATCTCTAAAACAGTTTTCATCTAAAACATTCTTTTTATTACTGTAAAAACCACCATCACCAACGCGAATGTAAAAATCATAGAAATTTTGGGACAGATTCTTTATTACATCAAAATTTGAGTATTTAACAGCAACTTGACCTACAGAAAAAAATGATGTTCGATGTGATGAAAAATCTTCTTTAAAGTAAATTTCTGTTATTCTCTTATTGAATTTATCTTGACCATATTTTTTAAAAAGGTCTAATCTGTTATTTACAATTGTATAAAAAAGAAGATATTCAGTAAACCACGAATCTTTTCTTTCATCTTCACGAATGGAATCACCAACTCTTACAAGTTTCAATTTTGACAGGTCTATAAAATCATGTAAGTATTCAAATTTTCCTTTTTTACAAAGCCAACTTGCAAAAACATAGGAATCCTGTACTTTTTTTGCTTTTTTACCAAGTAAGTATTCCAAGAAATCTATATTATCGCCAAGCATTGCCATATCAAGTGGATACTCCCTGTAATCCGGTATTCTTTCATTTATTGGATAGAGACTTTCATTATTGTAAAAAGTTTTAATTGCTATATTCGCTTTGCTCTTCTCAGCTATTATTTGGTATTCTTTTTCGATTTCTAATTGTTTTGTATTTAGTTCAGAGATAAATAAATTGTGAGCATCATGAATTTTAGCTGCAATTGGATTTATTAATACATTGCATTCTTCTTCGGTTTTACATTCTTCGATTTTATTAATTCCAATCAGTTCAATCAAGTTTTTCGTTAAATCTGCATCATAATTCTCGTTAGATGCACCATTATATGACCAATCCCAAACTCTATCACTACCGTGATGAGTATGTTTATTTATGAATTCCACTAAGATTTTCGCGTGAAAAGCAGTTATTTGGTTGGAATCAGTATAAACATTTATGCTGTTAGTGTATTCAGATTGTCGGTAATGTCCGTCGCTGCACCTACTAGAAGTCGAGCTAACATTCTCATTATATGTGCTTTTAACTATAACTTTCATTGAATTACTTTTTAATATTGGATTGTGTTTTAATTAGTTCTGTAATAAAACCGTCAAACAAATCAATTCTTATTTTTGCCGTCATTGATATACTGAGACTTGAATTTTTGTCAGTGATTATATAAAATCCTTTTTTCTTAGTAACTAAAGCATGTGCAATACTATTTCTGATGTGTCTTAATAAATGATGGGCATGGTCAGTCTTAGAAACCTTTGTTTGCTTTGTACTGAAATAAAAATAATTCTGAGTTTTATCTTTTTTATTAAGCTCTTTCTTAGCAATAGAATTTTTACATTTTATATCATTCCGCTTGCAAAATGCGACAAAAGAAGGAGCATTTATATTGTACTGACCTGCTTTTTTGCATATATCTTTTTCGTACAGAACTAAAATAGTATAAAGTCTTGGTATGTCATCTCTTTTTGATAGACCGATTTTAAGATTGTCATTATTCATTAGTAGTTGGGTCATTTAATATGTTTGCTAACTACTGAGTATCATCATTGTTGTTATATCGCTCATAGCGATTTAAAAAGTGTTGTTATACACCCATATTGGTGTGTAATATACACATATTATGTTGAATCGTTAAACAGGTCGTCAAGCGGATTTTTTATTTTCCCAATATTTTTATTCGTAACATGAGTATAAATTTCAGTGGTCTTACTCGAGCCATGTCCAAGCAATTCCTGTATGTACCGTAAATCGGTTCCCTGTTCAAGCAAATGCGTAGCAAACGAATGACGTAACATATGTGGAGTAACCCGCTTTTTTATACGCGCCTTATAGGCTGCTTCGTTTAAAATATTGGCAATGCTGGTGGCACTGTACTGCGATCGCGGAGAGTTGCCCTCGAATAGCCAGTACCCTGGCCGGTATTGTTTGTAGTATTCGCGTAACTGGTTCAATAAAGCCGGAGACAAAAGTGTATAGCGGTCTTTTTTCCCTTTTGCATCCTTTATTTTTATTAGCCCACGTTCCGATTCAATTTCCGTAATCTTCAAATTAATCAACTCACTTCGGCGCAGCCCCGCCGAATAAATAAGCGATAAAATACACTTGTGCTTTATATTGCTGCAATGTTTAATAATCTCTTTTACTTCGTTCTTGCTCAGTACGCGAGGCAATTGTTTACTCTTTTTGGGCCGGTCAATTTGGTATAAGAATTTCTCGCGTTCCAAAATCTTTTCGTAGTAGAACTTTATGGCATTTATACGTTGATTTTGCTGGCTGGCCGATATTTGTTCCTCTTCAACCAATTGTTTAATGTATGCGTTTATTTCGTCTTTACTTAATTCGTCGATTTTATGCCCCTTAAAATGGTGTAAAAAATCTTTAAAATAAGCCGAATATGTGCGAATGGTGCTATCGCTATATCGTTTCTGTATTAGTTTGTCGATGTATTTTGGGGGCAATTGTATGAAAACCCGGTACGAGTAATCGCGTTTTATTGCATAAGGCATATATGGCTTAGCCATTGTTCTTAATGCCGAATAATCAATATAAGCCAGGTCTTTAAACGTGTCGAAAAAACTACCAAGGTCGAAGTCTTTTTCTGAAATATACCAGCATCCTTTGGTGCGGCTCCAAAATATCGGGAAACTAGTTTTGAGGGCTTTGGTTATTTCGGTGTTAAACGCAAATCGTACAAAAACAACCTGCTGTTGGCGGTGTTCTCCTTTTTCGAGTTTTATTTGTGGGCGCGTATTCAAAAGGTGGTAGTTTTTAGTGCTTTAAATGTAACCATTATTTTGAAATGTTAGTGGACTTAGTGCGTTATTTATTGTTTGGTGTGTCTTGCAACTGTTCTTTTCTAAATCCTGTAATATGCTGACTGGATGTTCTTTCCATTGAGCACGGAGTTGTTTTCACTACCTTGTTTTATGTTTTCACTAAACGTGTCGTTCATTTCGCTGTTTACGAAGTTGTTTTCGTTAATTCCGCCATTATTTTCGCAATTATCTGTGATAAATTCACAGTAATGGGTGACGATTTCACTACTTACGATGATGTTTTCGCTAACTGTGTTGATGTTTTCGCCACTTACATGATTGTATTCACTGTCCTTTTTTATGTTTTCGTCGCACTTCGCCATGTTTTCGCCAATGCCTTTTATTTATTCAGCAATTGGCGCTAAAAAATCCCTTCTCAGTAAGTTTTTTACTGAAAAGGGATCTATAAAATCACAACATTAATCTACAATGGTACGTGCCCGCTCGTATTCCGAGTAAAATTCGGTATTGGAAAACTTAAACCGGATCATCAGTTTATCGAGCTGGTTTTTTACCAAATCGTTGGCCGCATCAAAAAGCTCCTCAAGCAGCGTCATGGCAGCAAAAGCCTGGTTGCGTACCGTTCGCGGCTGGCCTATCAGTGCCTTAAAATCGTCGAGCGAAGTTTCTGTCTCAACAATCATATCTTCTGTTAACCCGTAATCGGCCAGGTTAGCCAGTTCTTTCCAGGCCTCCTCAATTACCGGAGTAATTCGGGCCTCAACATCAGTCTCTCGTATTTTGGTTAGGTCCGATTTGGTTAAAGCAACTTTTCCGGCCAGCTTTACATTCTCGGTAACCGCTGCGTAGGCCTGTAGAATCCCCGACAGCGTAACAGCTTTTGCAATCAGGTTATTCAAGGTTACAGCTTTATCGGCAGTAACGGCCTTGCTGTTCGACACTGTTTTTTCGTTTACATCGCCAATTCGCTGAATCAGTTCATCTAAATTGTTTTTGGCACTTAGCATAACCGGAATACTACTCCATAAGGTGCTGTTTGCATCTAACGCACCCTGCGTATTCAAAAGCATTCTGAATTGATTTGTTTGGATTTTATTCATTTTGTTAAGTTAAAAAGGTTGAAAATATGATCTTTCGATCGTTATCGCGGTGTAAGTTACGTTAAATAAAACAGAACTAAACGTCTAATATATAAGAGGTAGCTCTCAGGAAATAAGCGGTAGGTTCTGGCGAATAAACGGTAACTAGCAACGGTAGATTTCCGGTACAAAACCGGACTAAAGGATGTTTTCTTTCCGAAAAGAAAACATCCTTAGGTGGATTTTAAACGTCGAAATAATAAATCGATTTGTAATCGAGTTTTTTGGCACCAATCCGGTCGTAAAAGTCCATCGCACTGTGGTTGCGGTTGTTAACGTACCAGTCGATCACTTTTGCCCCTTTACTTTTTGCATAGGTTTTCAGGTGTTTCATAAGCATCGCACCGATTCCCAGTTTTCGGTATTCCGGAAAAACAAACAGGTCTTCGATATGGTAATTGGTAACCGCTTTAAACGTTGAGAACGATTTAAAAACAAGCGTAAAACCACACACTTTTTTGTCTTCGTTTTCGGCCACAAAAACGGTTACATGCGTGTCGGGTGCAAAAATGGTGTTACGAATGTCCTGCTCGGTGGCCGTAACCATTTCTACCTGATCAACATGAACGGCAAGGCCTTTAATACATTCCAGGATAATTCCTGCATCTTCGGGTTGGGCTTCTCTTATTTGTATCATTTATTTGCCAATTTAATATATACTCTTGCGTGCTAAGGTGGCATGAAATTACAAAAAATGAATAATACTAACCGTTTGGGCAAGATCGAATGAGTTCTTTTTTCCTGCTTAAACCGCACTGTTGTGTTTACTCCTCGTCAATAATCCGAACATGATTTTCAATCCGTGTTTTGGTTGAATCGCAGGCAAAGCTGGTAACATCGCCTTTGCAATTGGTAAAATAAACGTATTC
Source organism: Draconibacterium sp. (assembly GCF_041583095.1). Lineage (NCBI taxonomy): Bacteria > Pseudomonadati > Bacteroidota > Bacteroidia > Marinilabiliales > Prolixibacteraceae > Draconibacterium > Draconibacterium sp. The sequence continues at coordinate 6,390 of NZ_JBFHGM010000108.1, read as the reverse complement.
ACCCTGATCATAGAAACGGTATACTTTGCAGCCATCGTATTCAAATAGGTACTCAACGTTGTAGGTCGAATTGTTTTCCGGACTTTTGATGGTTATCGGCACACCCGAGCAGGCAGTAAATAGAAGAAAAAGTGCTCCGGCAATAATCTGTTGAATGGTTTTCATGACATAAAAATTTGATGTTTGCAGGGGAAATACAAGAATAGTGCCATGCGCTTATGTAAAGTAAGAGGGGGAGAATTAGTATGTTCCTTCCAGGAACCCGTGTTGGATTATAAGTCCTCAATATCGCAATTGTACCAGGTTTTGTCAACCGTAAAACCACTCTTTTCGTAAAGTTTTATTGCCGGGTGATTCCAGTTCAACACCTGTAAACGCATGCGTTTGCACTTTTCGGCTTTGGCTACTTCAAACATTTTATCCATTAAACGGCTGCCCAATCCGTTGCCGCGATAAGCTTCTTTAACATACAGGTCATCGAGGTACAAGGTTTTTCCTACCCAGGTATAATAAGCGAAATAGTAAAGTGCCATGCCTATAATTTCCTTTTCTTCGGTTTCGGCTACATAACAATTAAAGTACTCCTTTTGCTCGTACATCAATTCCAGCGAGTTGCTCACCTTTTCGGGACTTTTTTCGTACTCCGCCAGTTCCATAATCAGCCCGAACATTGCCGGGAAATCGTTCTCAGTTGCTTTTCTAATTTTAATATCCATGTATAAATTTTAATTGAGTTGAAGTTTGGCCGAAGCTTTTACATCACCGTTTATCACAATTTCGAAAGTATGCTCGCCGGGGTAATGTTTGCGCGTGGTCATGTTTTTGAAGGTGTGTTTTTTGCTGATGCTGTGTTTGCCCGGTTTCATTTCCACTTCTTTTATCTGAAAAACTTTGGGCGATGTTTTGCCGCTGGCTTTTACAAAATGAACGATGTATTCGATACGCACCTTCTGTTTTTGTTTGGTATCGAGGGCGAGTTTGAAACGAAACGAAATATCATCGCCAATTGCCGGCGAAGTGTTCGACAGTTGAAAATCCTCCACTTTCATCTGCTCCGGATTGGCAAAACCAAACAGCAGCATCGCTCGTTTGTTGCCTTGTTTTAAGAGGGTGCGGCAGGCATGTTTTATTATCCAGTCGGTATTTTTTGATTTTCCCTGCCAGCGTTCGCAAGTATCCAGCACCAGCTTTGGGTGATCTTTCGAAATGTCGTTAAGGTTATTGGCTACGCTTTTTCGCACAAACTCCTCCGGGTCGTCTTTTAACTTTTCCAGAATTGGCAGAATCAGCGACGGATCTTTTTTCAAAGCCGGAACTCCTGAAGCCCATGGCAGGCGGGGGCGACATCCTTCACTGGCAAAGCGCCTTACCCGAAAATCGTCACTGTCGGCCCAGGCAAACATATATTTCATAGCACCTTCCAAATCTTTGTTCAGGAATGGCCTGATACCAAATTCCGAGCTTCCGCATTTGGTCAGTTCACCCAATGCCGGCAAGGCAATGTCCCAGTGTTCCTGGCCGTACACCTCAACATAATCGGGTAAAACAATGGCTTCGAAACCGGTAACTTTTGGTACAATGGCCACCAGAATTTCAACCGCTTTTTCAAAATCCTGCGGTAGAAATTGGTGCAGGCATAACGTAGTGTGCCGCATTTTTTCTTTTAACTCGCGCTCCGGCCAGTCATTGTCGCACACTGCGGCAACAAATTCTTCCGATTGAAACGGCGGATACACTTCTTTTAAAACGGTACCGAAAAGTTGTACTTTCTCCAACGGAAAAAGGGTGTCTTTAAGTTTGTCGGCCATGGTAGTCGTTTTTATTGTTTTAGTTGTGAGTTACTTGTTTAGCTAATTTTGTCCAGTTCATCAAAAAGTTGTTCCTGCTGATTTTTTAAGCTTTGCCATTGTTGTTTTCTGAATGTTTTTAGGATAAAAAGCCGGCCTCTGCCAATTGTTTTTAGCAAAAGAATGTACCAGCGAAAAGCCAGTTTTCCGGCAAATGGCAGCGAAACAAAAAACAACAGTTTGTGCCACCACAAAGGTAGCCAGACTGAAACTGCCCACAGCTCGAGTAAATAAACAATAGGGAAGAACGTAAAACCCAAAACCAGTGAAAACGAACTCCAAAAGGCAAAGTCTTTTATTTTTTTTCGAACAATGGTATCGATGGCAATAAAGGGTATGGCGTTAAACAGAAAGCCAAAAACAAAAACCGGCAAGGTGATCAGCAACAACAGTTTGTTGAATCCAAGTTTCCGGAAGTTGTTTTCCGGATTTTCAACCAGCCACGGGCGCAAACCGTATTTCCGCACTTTTGTGTCGAATCGTTTGGCAGCGCTGCAAATTTCATCCGTTTTTTCTTTGCTGATGGTTTCCAGCTCATCGAGCTTTTTTACCAGTTGCTGATCGCTTTGAAAACGCTGAACAAATCCTTTTTCTCGTCCTGTTTTTTTAGCAAAAGTATTTCCGTATATCGCCCTTATAAGCTCGAAACTTTCGTAATTCTCTTTGCTTTTAATGTTTAATGTCAGCGGTTCAATAGCTTTTTCAAGCGCATCACGTAAAGTCAGTGTAGCAGCGCTGGGGTTTTCATTATAGGCTTCCAGAAAATCATTTACCATAATCGGCTCACCAAAATTAACCAGCACGCTGCGGTTAAATTTCCAGTAACTGCTGTAATAGATTCCTGTTGGCACAATGTGGATGTCCAGATTCTTATCGGCTTTTTCTTCGGCCTGAAAAACAATACGCGGAACTGCTTTTTTGTGCGATAACATTTGTCGTTTTGCCGAGTGAGCAGCCTCGGGGAAAAGGGCCAGTGCACAATTGTTCTCCAGTACTTTTATCGAGTCGGCAAATGTTTTTTCATTTTTTGCGAGCTGATCTTTTCCGTCGCGCATGCGGTACACAGGCATAATTTTCAGAAAACGTAATGCCAGCGTTATAAAGCCGGGTTTAAAAATATCGGCACGTGCCAGCCATACCGGCTGAAAACGGGTGTGCAAAAGTATAGCCATCGGGTCGCTTAAGGCATTCTGATGGTTGGGTGCAATAAGTATTGGTTTATTTTGGGGGATGTTTTCTGTCCCGTTTAAAATAATTTTTTTATGAATGGTCCAGTCGACAAAACGGACGTACTGCTTTAAAAGCCAGTATCCCAATGACCACTTTTCGTATTTCATCTTAAAACTTAGTTTATCTGGTTAACTTAAAACGTGCCATAAACGACGATACGGCAAATCCACTTAAAATATGCCAAACGCCCCACCAGGCAGCAATAATTGTCATACCGCCAAGCTCCAGTTCGGGAGGGAATATTTTTGGATTAAACATGAGCACAAGTGCCAGGCCGGAGTTTTGGATTCCGGTTTCTATAGTAATGGTTCGTTTGTCAATTCGTGGTAAACGGAAAATGCTGCTAATGCTAAAACCGGCCAGAAGCGCAAGTCCGTTATGAATGAGAACAATTAGAAAAACAAGATGTATAAACTTCATGAAATGTTCGAAGTTGGCGCTTAGCAAAACGATTACAAACCCGATAAAAATGACAATTGAAATTTTGCGAATGGGTTTCTTAATTCGATGCGTTAACACCGGAAAATATTGTGCTATCAGCAATCCGGCAATAACCGGAATACCCAGCAATATAACCACGGTTTGCACCATTTGGAAGAAATCTATCTTTATGGGAACAAGATAGTCTCCGGCGCCCTGGTTGTTGTAAAAGTTAATAAACATATCGCCCCAAAGTGCAAAGTTTATGGGGGTCATAAATGTGGCCGAAATCGTTGCAATGGCAGTTAAACTCACCGAAAGTGCGAGGTTGCCTTTTGCGAGGGCACTCATAAAATTCGAGATATTACCGCCCGGACATGCTGCAATTAACAACATTCCGAGTGCTACGGTTGGCGTAGGATTTAGCAAAATAACAAACAAAAAAGTTACTGCCGGAAGAAGCACAAACTGCGAAATAACACCAACAATAACCGATTTGGGACGCATTATTAGTTGTTTGAAATGCTCGATTTTAATGTCGAGAGCAACGCCAAACATTATGAATGCAATGGTGATGTTAAGCGCTAATAAACCTGTTGGAGAAAAATTGAGCCTGACATTGTCAAGAACTTCCAGTGCTTCTTTCATACTATTAAAATTGTTTATTTTCAAAGGTATAGTATGGAACTCGCATGAATTTTAATATCACCTTGGGGCAAATATTTTACATGCTCGTTTCATGCGATTAGTTTTGAAGCGGCAAAATACTAAACAATGCTGATATTTCATAAAAAAAACCGGCATTGAACGCTAATGGTCAATGCCGGTTTTGTAATTATAATGTTTTCCCTATTTGCTTAGAAGCAATTTTTTCATTTTGTCGTGAATGTCGGTATTTTTCATGATTCCCATAAATTCTTCCGCTCCCGGGCCGTATGCAAAAACCGGCACCATAACTGCCGTGTGTCCGGTTGTTGGGTAAGCGGCTTTTACAATTCCTTTGCTGATGTCGCCACCTGTTAGTGCCATTCCGCCGGTTTCGTGGTCGGCAGTAACCAGCACCAGTGTTTCGCCGTCTTTTGCTGCAAACTCAAGCGCTTTGCCAATTGTCTGGTCAAAATCCAGCATGTCTTCCACAATGTAAACGGTGCTGCTGGCATGTCCGCCCCAGTCAATTTGCGAACCTTCAATCATCAGGAAGAACCCGTTATCGTTATTATCCAGAATATTAATTGCGGCAGTTGTCGCAACCGGCAGCATATCGCCACGCTCTGCCATCCTCCCGTTGTGAACACCGGCAGTTAAACCGGCCAGTTTACCACTTTTTACTTTGGCAATTTTATTAATATCGGTTTCAACAGTGTAGCCTTTTTCCTTTAATTCATTAGCCAGGTTACGACCGTCTTTACGTTTTGTAAAATGATCGTTTCCACCGCCAATAAACACATCGATATCGGTGTTCAGGAAGTCTGCAGCAATGGCTTCGTACATATTCCGGCTGGGCTGATGTGCAATAAACGATGCGGGCGTAGCGTGTGTAATTGCCGATGTTGAAACCAGTCCTGTGGCTAAACCTTTAGCTTCAGCTTCCTCCAGTATCGATTTTACTTTTACGGTGTCGGTATCAACGCCAATAGCGCCGTTGTAAGTTCTTACACCACAAGCCAAGGCTGTTCCGCCGGCTGCCGAGTCGGTAATATAATTGTCGGCCGACTGGGTTTTTGAAAAACCAATATGACGGAAGTTTTCGAGAAACAGGTGTCCCTGGTTAGCTGTAATTCCGGCAAAAACCTGGCTTACTCCCATGCCGTCGCCAATAAGGAAAATAATGTTTTTGGGTTTCTCAGCTTTAAACTTTTGCGGATACATTTTTACCTCGTAAGGAGCGTTTCCCGGGTAAACTTTATCTGTATCTTCTGATTCTGCATTCAGGTATGCATCTTGCGCAAATGTCCCTAAAGAAAGGGCACAAAAGGCAAGTGAAAAAAATAATTTCTGTAACATGTCTTTTCTTTATTTAGTGCTGTAAATGTATAGTATTTCAATTATTGAACCTTAAATTAACAATAAAAAACTGTGAATAGTTTTGTAAAGTCAACTGAACTTCTCAATTTCTTCTTTATCAAACTCGGTATTCAGCGTAAAATAGGTTCCATCCTGGGTGGTATGCATTTTTATGATGTCGATAATTACAAAGTTGCTCAGTATTTCCTCTGCTTTTTTACGCGATAAATGTGCCTTTCGCATGAATTTTGAAAAAGTGATGGATTCATTGTTTCGTAAGTAGTCGATCAGAAAACGCTCGTCGTCGGAGTAACTAAAGTAAACGCCTTTTGGGCTTTTTTCTTTTCGCCACACTTCGATCTGTATTTTGTGGGCCAGAATATTTTCGTCCTTTTGCCTGATGTAGGCCAGCCATTTTCCGTTTTCATCTTTTGCAAAATGTGGTTTTTTATCGCTGGCTTCAATCCCGATTTCTAAAACGGTTTTCCCCTCAATATGCCATTGATGGGTAGTGAAATCAATCTGAGGTTTGCTGTATATTTTTGCTGCAGCTTCAATCATGTAAAACTCTTCGTCGCTGCTGATGCCGGCAATTTTACCGTTGTCTTTTACGCCAATAAGCAAACGCCCGCCGTCGGTATTGGCAAAGGCCACCAGCGATTTGGCAATTTTTTTCGAGTCGTTAATACAAAACTTAAAATCCTGCTGCTGATGCTCTCCCTCTGCAATAAGTTTATAGATATAACTGCTCATGCGTTACTTGTTTTTTTTTGGGCTTAATAAATGTCGGTCGCTACTTCATCCACTCAAACGTTACATAGTGGTCCTGGTTCATTCCCAGGTTTTCGTAGGTTTTTTGTGCTGCCACATTTGTTTTGTCGGCATAAAG
>NZ_JBFHGM010000107.1:0-15677 GCF_041583095.1 Draconibacterium sp. | reverse complement strand
TTCTGACGTAAAACCCGATTTTGTTTTTCGCGACTCCAACCTGAAGTATACATTTAAAGGGGATGCCGGAAGCCGGTTTTCGCTTAGTTTATACGGAGGTGGCGATGATTTTAATTACGATATGGATGCCCGTATAGCAGGTGTTTTATGGACGCGGGAGGAGCAGGAACAGAATAACCAGTTGGGCGGATCGGCACAGTTGAATTATCCCTGGAGAAATGGGGATGCTACCAACCTGACTTTTGCCTATTCGGCATTCGAGCGTAAGTTGTACCAAAAAGCCCAAACAGAAAGGTCTCAAGACGGGTTTATCGAAATAAAGAGTCATTTAGACTCGGAAAATACAGTGGACGAACTAAGTTTTAACGCCGAACATACTCTTAATTTTCGTCAGGGACATCGCTTGTTGGTTGGCGCAGGAGTAATTAACAACAATGTTGAATTAGCGCGTTTTTCCGAGGGCGAACAACAGATTGATATAAATAACCAATCGCCACGTGTTTATTCTTATCTTCAGGATGAATATCCGTTAGGGGAGTTAATGGAGCTAAAAACAGGAGTTCGGTTAATATATAACTCCAAACCAAATAAATGGTATGTTGAGCCTCGTCTTTCGGCATCGCTCTCTGTTTTTGATGAACTGAAAATAAACGCTTCGTGGGGCTGGTACAACCAGTTTCTATCGAAAACAACGGTGCTTGACAGTACAAATAATTACACCGAGTTTTGGACGAATTCCGATGAGGAACAAATTCCGGTTTTAAATGCCGAACATTTTGTAGTCGGATTATCCTATCAAAAAAATGGTTTTACAGCCAGTGCTGAGGCTTTTTATAAAACCACTGACGGTTTGAGTCGTTATAGAAATGGTAATTTACGCATTAGCCAGGGATTTTATGAAGGGAAGGCAAGAAGTAAAGGCCTTGATATTTTTCTTAAAAAAGAATACAAGCGGAACATGGCCTGGATTTCGTACACCTTGAGTAACACGGAGGAGCAGTTTCCCTATTTTAGGGTTAATGTTTGGCGGCCGGCACCACACCAGCAAAAGCACGAGATAAAATTCGCCGGGGTTTGCAATTATAAATCGTTCTACCTCTCGGCAAATTATGTATACGGCTCTGGTTTCGAACGTTATGATTTGGAAGTTGATAACGATCTGAATTTTGATAAAGCTTACAGCAGGATGGATGCGGCTTTGGTTTATAAATTCAAACCAGGAAAAGTGAAAGCTGAAGCCGGAATCTCAGTGCTTAATATTTTTAATACGGAGAATATTAAATACTCGAATATCAGAATCAGCACCATAGATGAGGTTAGCCTGATCGGTGTATATTCCGATGCGATTGCGTTTACTCCTGCTTTATTTCTGAATATTGAGTTGTAATAAAAAAGCTGCCTGCATATTCCTTTTACGGAAATTGAAGACAGCTTTTATTAGTTCTATCTTGCCCGAATTACAATACAGCTTTTACAGCATCAGATAGCGGAGTTGTTGGTCTTCCAATTAAATCTGAAAGTTGTTTTGAGTCATCAAAAAGATCATTGTTCGAGGCTCCGGTATCCCATCCGGCAATTGCATCGGCAAACATCTCCGGCAATCCAACGCTTTTTAATATTTTGGCGTATTCACCTTCAGGAAGGTTGTTATATGGAATAGCCTTCCCTGTTTGTTTTGATATCTCTGCAGCCAGGTCGGTTAGAGTATAACTTTCATCACCAGCTAATTCGAATAGTTTACCTTTGTATTTCTCATTTGTCAATACAACTGCTGCAGCTTCAGCAAAGTCGGCACGGGTAGCTGACGAGATTTTTCCATCACCTGCGCTTCCAACAAATGCTCCTGCGCCCAATGCTCCAGCTATCGAACCAGTGTAATTTTCGGTGTACCAGCCGTTACGCAAAATGGTATGTTCAACACCCGAGTTTTTCAATGCTGCTTCGCTTGCCAGGTGTTCGCCTGCCAAACTTAACGATGAGGTGTCGGCATGTAATAAACTGGTGTATACGATCCAGCTAACACCGGCTTTTTTCGCAGCGTCAATAACGTTTTTGTGTTGTTGTTCGCGTTTACCTATCTCGCTGCTTGAAATCAGTAGTAATCTATCGATACCTGATAATGCTCCGGTTAGTTCTTCCGGTTTCTCGTAGTCGAAGGCACGTACTTCAACGCCAAGTCCGGCAGCTTTTTCAGGTGTGCGCACCAGTGCCACAATGTTTTCTGCTACTGTTTTTTGTTTTAATTGTTCAACCACCAATTGTCCTAATTGTCCTGTTGCTCCTGTTACTCCTATTTTCATTTTATTCTATTTTAAATTTAAACTTTGAGTTATTCTATTTTCTCGCAGATTTCGCTGAAAGCGCTGATTTGTATGAATTTTTGTCTGCGAACATCTGCGCAATCTGCGTGCAACTTTTTTACCCGATTTTTACAGAGGTCATGGCCAATGATCCACCAACCGGTTCATCATTAAAAATGCTTATTTCATCTTTTTTATCCTGCAGTGCCAACGCGTAAAGCAATGGCAAATAATGCTCCGGTGTCGGGATTGATAACTTGAATGCCCTGCCCAATTTTGAATAGTTGATCAAATCGTGGTGATTACCGCTCATTATCAATTCTTTCATTTTATCATTGGCCTCATTGGCCCAGTCAAAACCAAAATTCTCGTTCAGTTTTTCCCAGTGTACCATTCGTAAATTATGTACGTTGTTACCGCTGCCCACTATTAAAATCCCTTTTTCACGTAGTTTATTTAGCTCCTGAGCAAGTTCATAATGTTCCTGTGGTGATTTTCTGTAATCCAAACTCAGTTGAATTATCGGAACATCGGCTTTGGGATACATGTGTCGGATAACCGACCAGGCTCCGTGATCGAGGCCCCACTTATCATCGAGATGAACGGTAGTGTTCTGCACGAGATCTTTTACATCCTGCGCCAGTTCGGGCATTCCCTGTGCCGGGTACTGCACATCATAAAGTTCCTGTGGGAAACCACCAAAATCGTGAATGGTTGCCGGTTGTTCCATGGCGGTAACACGTGTTCCCTGTGTTTGCCAATGTGCTGACACAACAACAATTGCTTTTGGCTTTTCAATTTCAGAAGACACCTTTCTGAAACCCTGAACGAATTCATTCTCCGATATGGCATTCATCGGGCTTCCGTGCCCCAGAAAAAGCACCGGCATTTTGGGCGTATTCTCCAACGATTCGGCTATTTTATTTAATGCGTTAAGTTTCATCCCTGCAACTGTTAGCGGCACTGCCGCAATAACTGTTTTTAAAAATTGTTTTCGTTCCATTTTTCACTTTCTCGCATCTGTTTTCAGATCTGTCGGCTGTAATCTCAAAACCGATTAATGCCTCATATTGTTCTCCGGTACTTTTTATAGTGCAAGAGAAATCTCGAGGGTGAAAATATCGTTTATGGCTTTGTCGCCCAGGTTATCGAAGAATGAGTTTGAGCCGTAACGTACATCAAATTTCGCTCGGTCAATCTCAACTTCTGCGTTGTAGGCATTTCCGTCTTTCACCACATCGAATGTAATTTCTTCAGTGTTTTCTTTAATGGTGAGTTTTCCTGTTATACTGGCTTTACTGTTTACGAATTTTGTTGCTTTGGTAACCACAAATTTTGATGTCGGGTATTTTTCAACACCAAAAAAATCATCTGATTTTAAGTGACCCACTAATTTCTGATTGTACTCTTCGTTATCTAGGTCTTTATTGGTAATGCTATTCATATCAATTACCACTTCGCCTCCAACAATGTTGTCGTTTTTGAATTCGAAATAACCGCTTTTTACATTGATTTCGCCGTGGTGAGATCCACCAATTTTTTTACCTGTCCATTTTACAAGCGATGCTTCTTGTTTTACTTCTTTTTTCTGTGCAAATGTTGCAACACTCGCTGCTAATACCAGCGCCAGTGCTAATCCTAATTTTTTCATTGTTCTAAATTTTAATTGTTATTATAAATTGTTTCACTAATTATTTGTCCATCGCAATTCCATTTTTGTAACGTAATGTGGCTGTACTTTTGTTCACCGATATCTTCGTGGGTGTAATCAAATTCCCATTCCACCACCGAAATTTTATCACCAATAATTACTTTTTTTACAATGGCTTTTCTGAATGTTGTTATGCCCGTAACCAGATTTTCTTCTTGCAAACGACACGCGTTTTTTCCAACGATCTTTTCACAATCGTTTTTTTGCCGGATTACATCGTCGGCATAAAACTTTTCGAATGCTTCTAAAATGTGTCCTCCAACAATCATGTCGTTAAGTTTTTCAACTCGCTCCTGTACCGATAATTTTTTTGGATCTATTTTTCGCATCGTGTTTTGTTTTAATTGTACGACACAAAAGTAGGACACTGCCATGCCTTGCACACTTGACCTATGTTAAGAAATGAAATTGATCTATGTTAAGGAGTTTAAAATGTAAATGAGTATTTCGCTGATTTATTGTTTCTTGCGAATTCGGCTCAGGCTTTCGGGCGTAATTCCAAGATAAGAAGCAATGAATACTAAAGGCACTCGCTGAAAAATGTCGGCATGTTCTTTTAGCATGTTGTTATAGCGGTCAACCGCCGATTCCCACATCATAGCGTTTAAACGTTCCAGCGCATTTATGTAGGCCTTTTGGAAAAGAATTCTAAAGTAGCGTTCTAATTTTGGAACTTCGTTGTAAAGTTGCTCCAGGCGATCAAACGAAATTCGCAGCAACTCGGAGTCTTCCAATGTTTCGATGTAATATTTCGAAGGGCGTTGCGAAAAGAAACTTTCCAGATCGCTGATCCAGCTGTTGTCTAATCTTATTTGGTAGATGTGCTCGATACCTTTTGCATCGACGTAATACGAGCGCAAACAACCTTTAATCACAAAATAAATGTATTTACAGGTTTCGTCGGGTTCCAGCAGGTCTTTTTTCTTTTTTACAGAAAGCGGTTCAAAAGCAGCTAAAATCAATTTTTTATCGTCTTCAGAAATATTGTCGACCCACTTTTTTATGTAGTAGATTAATTTGTGATCTGTTGCTGTTGTCATTTCGTTTTTTGCTAGCCTTTAAATTTAACGCTTACAATTCAACCTTTGTTCTTTCTATTGACGAAAATTGGTTTTGGTAAAAAAACGAAGTATAAGAACTAACTTTAGGACTTGATGTTATGGAAGTATGAAAACGTATGTAGCCATTTTGCGCGGAATAAATGTTAGCGGGAAAAACAAAATTAAGATGGATGTTTTGAAATCTTCATTCAGCAGCCTTGGCTTTGAACAGGTACAAACCTACATTCAAAGCGGGAATGTTGTTTTTCGTTATCAGGAGACAAGTTTCGATAATTTGGAAGAATTGATCAATAAACAAATTCGAAACGACTTTGGATTTGATGTGCCGGTGTTGGTTTTAGATGAAAAGAAATTGGCAAATATTGTTAAAAACAATCCGTTCGCAGGTGATGAAAATCGGGATGCTCAGTTCCTGCATGTTACTTTTTTGAAAGAACATCCGGCAAATGTGAATGAAGAAAAAATCAGTGTCCATGTAAAAGCCGGAGAGGAATTTGCGATTTCTGGTGGTGTGGTTTATGTGTATTGTCCGCATGGGTATGGAAAAACCAAACTCAACAATAACTTTTTCGAGAGCCAATTGAAAGTGAGCGCAACTACCCGCAATTGGAAAACCACTTTGAAGGTATTGGAAATGGCGAATGAAGCTGATGCTTAACTGCCGTCGCAATCACACTGAATATCATTCTTTGATTTGCGGCCACTAAAAAGCTTTAGATGTTTTTTATGCATCACCGCATTTTCCCAGTTTTTGAAAATGCGCAGGGCAAAAGCGTCGCTACTATCTGTAAAACATTGTTCGCCTAGATCCTGAACGCGTTTTCTGAGAACCGACCGACGGTTGTATAAATACCGCATCAGCTTTTTGCGTGAATCTTTATCGGAAATTAAAATGCTTTTGTTTTTTATTGCCTCATGAAATAAATTCAGGTCGTGCAGTTTTCCGAGCGTACTTCCCAATAAACTCAAATCGCGAATGTATACACGTATTGAATTGGGCCAGGCTTGATTCAGCAGCATTAAATGGTAGGTCAGGTATTTAACCTGTTTTCGCCAGTAGTGGTAAATCTCATCGTCATTTAAAAACTCGGTGGTTTCAAATGCGCCTCGTGCTTGTTTATAAATATGTTGCAGGCTTTTCAGAATGAACGATTCCGGATCGCCTGCAAAATTCAGGCTATGCATCATTTGCTGCAGGCTCAGTATCATCTGTTTTATGTCTTGTGAGTGTCCGGATTGTTTAAAATGGTCAAATGCGTTTTTTCTTTTTCTACGATGTTCGGATATAATTTTGTCGAGCGCTTTTGTAACCGCAGGATTACGCAACTTAACTTTTATTTCCCGGAGCAGTTCAATTTGTGAAGTATCGTCGCGTAACAGGGCTACTTCTTGCGCCAGATCGCGGTAGTAGCCATTCATTTCGTTGTAGTTGTCTTCGCCGATTTCGTGTCGCAGCAAACGCAACAAACCTCTTATTTTTTTTATGTTTGTGCGTACTTCATGTATGTAAAAGTGCTGGCGGTTGGTGCGGGTAATAAACTTCGCAGAATCGGAATGAAGTTTATCAAGCACACGAAAAATGCCCTCTTCAAAATATTCACGTTCTTTTATTTCCAGACTAAATTCTTCGTTCATAGTACTGCTTTAATAATCGACAATTCATGCCATTATGCTGCTTACAGATAAACGATATCTGAATAAAAAGGTTAACAGCTATTGCTATGCCGTTTTTCGGTAACGCCAAATAGCCAGGCTTAAGAATGTAATTCCTAAAATCGACAGGGAAACGAGTTCCTGCAAAAGGTCGGAAATGTTTGAGCCTTTTAGCACAACCATACGCATTACCCGCATAAAATAGTAAATGGGGTTAAGTCGGTCGATGGTTTGTGCCCAGTCGGGCATACTTTCAACCGGAGTAAAAATTCCTCCCATCAGAATAAAGATCATCATAAAAAAGAAACTGACGAACATAACCTGCTGCTGGGTGTCGGCTATTGTTGAGATAAACAGGCCGAGGCCAAGTACTCCGATGAGGTAAATGCCGGCCATAAAAAACAAGGTGAACAAACTGCCAACAATGGGGAGGTCGAAAACAATCCAGGCGATGGTTAATCCAAAAGCCAGATCGAATAAACCGATTATCCAGAACGGAACAAGTTTGCCAATAATAAACTGGTATTTTTTTAGCGGTGTTACGTTTAGTTGCTCAATGGTGCCGATTTCCTTTTCGCGCACCAGGTTCATTCCCGACATAAACATACCAATGATGGTAACAAGAATGGCCAGAATGCCAGGCGCCATAAACCATTTGTAATCCAACTCCGGGTTGTACCAGTAGTTCTCCGTAATTTCAACTTTTGTGGGTGGTGTAAATTCCGGGATTCCTTTCCATTCGGCAATAATGTTTTTGTTGAAATCGCTGATGATGTTGGCCGAATAGGAATAAATCAGCTGCGCCGAATTACTTTCGATAGCATTTATCAAAAGTTGCACTTTTGCCTCATTATCGCGAATGAGGTTACGTTCAAAATTGACCGGGAAAAGAAGAATAGCATCGGCTTCGTCATTTAATAGTTGGTCTTCGGCGAGTTTTTCAGATTGTTCTAAATGATGCACATGAAAAAAAGGAATTCCATCAAATTTGGCGATCAGGTGCCTTGAGTTTTCCGACATGTCGTGGTCAACCACAACCAGATCGATACGCTTCATATCGTAGGTTGCTGCAAAAACCAAAATCAGCATTTGCATAATCGGCACAACAAAGATCATCGGCAGGATGGTCTTGTTCCGAAATATTTGCCGGAATTCTTTTTGTAATATGTAGAGTATTGTTTTCATATGAATTAACAGCTTCAAGACACAAGTCGCAAGTTTCAAGAAATTCGAAACAAGCCATGGCTTCTAACTATCTGTTTATACTTTATTGTAAACCTGTTATCATTTTTTGTTCTTCTTGAACTTTATCGATGAGGGTGTTAAAATTATTATCAGAGATAAATTCTAATTCATGGGCAAGAATGATTTGTGTTTCCAACTCGAATGATGAGCCAAGAGAAATGTCCAAAAAACGATTGACTTCTTTGTTTGAACCTCGTCCTGCGCCTTCTGCAACATTAGAAGGTATAGAAACAGCCGAACGTCTCATTTGACCGGTCAGTCCATACAATTCTTCTTGTGGAAAGAGTTTGGATGTTTTATAAGTATCAACGACTAACTTTATGCCTTTTTGCCAAACTTTTAAATTCTTAAAATCTTTCATTGTGTATATTTAAATGGTTAATAAACATTTCTATTCGCACCTACTTGAAACTTGCAACTTGTAGCTTGAAACTATTCCAACCTAATCTTAAACTTCTTCACACTCACCGCAATAAAAAACAATGTCATACCAATTAAAACAGCTGTCTCTTTCCAAATAAAAAGGATGCCGGATCCTTTCAGCATAATGGTTCGTACGATCGTAATGAAATAACGGGCGGGCATTATATGACTGAAATATTGCAGGGGAACGGGCATATTTTCTATTGGGAAAATAAAACCCGATAAAAGAATGGTTGGCAGCATTAGTCCGATCATTGAAATAAACATAGCTGCCATTTGGTTCTTTGCTGCCGTTGAAATTAAGATTCCCAGGCATAGTGCCATCAGGATGAAAAGGATGGTTTCCAGCATCAATAAAATGAAACTGCCATTTACGGGGACACCAAATACAAAATGCCCGATTAGCACTATAATAAAGGCATTGGCGATTGACAATAAAAGATAGGGGAGTACCTTGCCAACAATAATTTGCACGGGGCGAAGTGGCGAAACAAGCAGAATTTCCATCGTCCCCAATTCCTTTTCGCGGGTGATTGAAATGGATGTCATCATAGCCGAAATGAGCATTAAAATCAGCGCCATTACTCCCGGAACGAACATGTAAGCACTTTTCATCTCTTCGTTAAAGTACATGCGTACTTCGGGGGTAATTTGCATGGGCAGCTGCATTTCGGGATACAGTTTGCGTATGTAGTCGTTTACGATAGCAGTTGTGTAGGAAATGGCCAGTTTGGCGATGTTCGGATCGGAAGCATCGGCAATCAACTGCATTTTGGCAATGCCTTCTTTCCCGAGTGTTTGTCCGAAATTGTTCTCAAAAACAATCACCTCACGCACTTTCCCTTTTCTGAAAATGGCGTCGATATCGTCAAGGTTATCCAGATTTTCATCTAATATAAAATAGCCCGATGATAGCAGTTTATTCGTGATTTCCTGTGTCGTTTCGTCTTTCGACTGGTCGTAAATGGCAATGTGCACATCCTTGATTTCGCTTTTTATCACTGTTCCGAAAACCAGCAGTTGCGCTACCGGAATGCCAAAAAGTATCAGCATCGTCCGCGGATCGCGAAAAATGTGGAAGAACTCTTTTTTTATGAATGACTTTAGTTGTTTCATTTTCTCAATTAGTTTCAAGTTTCTAGACGCAAGTTTCAAGCCGACAGAACTTGTAACTTGTAGCTTGTGACTTGTATCTTTTCATCGTGCTATCTTCAAAAACACCTCGTCCATGTTTGTTGCCTTGTATTTTTCTTTCAGTTTTGCCGGCGTGTCGAGTGCTTCAATTTTCCCGGCATTCATTATCGAAACGCGATCGCAATATTCGGCTTCATCCATATAATGTGTAGTTACAAAAACGGTGATGCCATTGTGGGCTGCTTCGTAAATCAAGTCCCAGAATTTACGCCGTGTAACCGGGTCAACACCTCCGGTTGGTTCATCGAGAAACACAATTTTTGGATCGTGAAAAATAGCCACCGAAAAAGCCAGTTTTTGTTTCCATCCCAACGGCAGATCGCCGATAAGTTTGTTTTTTACCTTCTCCAGTTCAAGCTTTTGTAACAGCTCAGCTTCTTTTACTTTACGCTGTTTGCGGCCAATTCCGTAAATTCCGGCATATAATTTAATGTTCTCTGAAATTGTCAGGTCTTCATACAACGAAAACTTCTGGCTCATGTAGCCAATGTTCTTTTTTATCCTTTCGGTTTCATGGTAAATATCAAAACCTGCAACTTCTACTTCGCCCGATGTTGGTGACGAGAGGCCACAAAGTATTCGAATTGCCGTTGTTTTTCCGGCTCCGTTGGCACCCAGAAACCCGAAGATCTCACCCTTTTTTACTTCAAACGTCAGGTTGTCGTTTGCGGTGAAATGCCCAAATTTCTTTATCAGGTTTCTTGCTGAAATGATTGTTTCTTTTTCCATGATAGATAGTTTGCAGTCTCAGTATTCAGTCTCAGTATTCAGTCTCAGAATGCAGTCCCAGTAATCAGGTTCAGTTTACAGTTAAAGAACCGGGGCGCTTCCGAATTTCTCAGGATGGGTCATCATATAATTTAACAGTTTACCAATTTCCACACATTCGTTATTTAGTTTCTTCTGAATGTCATTGTTCAGGTATTCACAGGCGAATGCAAAATCAAGCCAGGTTGCAGTTTCGCCGTTTTCTCCATCGGAGTCGGTAAGCTTGCTTAAGAAGTGTTTTGGATATCGTCTTTTTCGATAAGCTTCTGCAATGTTAGTGGATGTTGAACGGGAAGATCGTCGTATATGATCGGTAAGTGAATACTGCTCTTCTTTGGGAAAAGATTTCGAAATCTCAAAAATGTCCATCGCCAATTTAAAAGCTTTTTGATATACGATTAATTCTTTAAAATCCATGCTATTTATTTTTGTTTTACTGTTTACTGCGACTGTCAACTGCGACTTCTCATTGTTCCATTAAACTCATAAAAACATCTTCAATTCCGGCCGGAATTTCTTCTACAATTATTTTCTCATGACCAAGGTTTTGCAAATAACCTTCGAGTTCTATGGTTTCTACTTCATCATTGAAACCTGTAAAGTGGGCAAACTGACCAAAAGCATAAACTGCTTCCGCTTTTTTGTAAGCACGTAAATCGTTAATGAGTTTGTACATATTTTGGGCTCCCACCTGAATAATTTTTCGTGGAAATTTATCCGTTATGCGTTTTGGAGAATCTACATCGAGAATCTGTCCGTTTTGGATTAGTGCCACCCGGTCGCACAGGTCGGCTTCGTCCATATAGGGTGTTGATACCAAAATGGTGATACCTTTTTGCTGAAGGTTTTTCAGCATTTCCCAAAACTCTTTTCGCGAAACGGCATCTACGCCGGTTGTTGGTTCGTCGAGCACCAGAATTTTGGGTTTATGGATTAAAGCACACGAAAGTGCCAGCTTTTGTTTCATTCCGCCCGACAGTTTTCCGGCCCGGCGAGTTTTAAACGGCTCAATCTGGTAATAGATGTCACGAATCAAATCGTAATTCTCCTGAACAGTTGTACCAAAAACAGTGGCAAAAAAGTTCAGGTTTTCCTCCACACTTAGGTCCTGATACAACGAAAACCGCCCCGGCATGTAACCAACCATTTTGCGGATCTGTTTGTAATTTTTAACCACATCGAGGCCATCAAGTTTTGCTTCACCGGAATCGGGCAAAAGCAGAGTCATAAGAATGCGGATTAAAGTTGATTTCCCGGCACCGTCAGGTCCGATCAATCCAAAAAGTTCTCCTTCATCCACGTGTAGATTGATACCCGAAAGTGCCTTGGTTTCTTTATAGGATTTTGTTATGTTGTTTATTTTGATCATTTTATAAGTTTTCAGTCGCAGTCACAGTTTTCAGTCCAGAACTTTACTGCTACCAAATTTTTCAGGATTGCTCATCATGTAATTCAATAGTTTCCCAATCTCCACACATTCGTCAGATAACTTTTCATGGATGTCATTGCCTAAGTATTCACACTCATACGCAAAATCAAGCCAGGTAACAGTTTCGCTGTTTTCGCCATCGGAGTCGGTAAGTTTACTTAAGAAGTGTTTTGGATACCGTCTTTTTCGATATGCTTCGGCAATATTGGTGCACGTTGAGCGAGAGGATCTTCTGATTTGATCCGTAAGCGAGTACTTTTCTTCTTTTGGAAATGTTTTGGAAATTTCAAAAATATCCATGGCAAGTTTAAATGCCTTTTGATATGCGATTAATTTCTTAAAATCCATATTATTCAATTTTGTTGTTATACCAGCAAAATTGTCAACTGCGACTGACAACTGCGACTGCCTACTGCGACTGTTCACTGCCAACTAACTTCACCGGGCATCCCAATTTTCAAAGTTCCGTCATTTTTCACTGTTACTTTAACAGCGTAAACCAGTTTTACACGTTCCTCTTTGGTTTGAATGATCTTTGGTGTAAATTCTGCTTCCGAAGAAATCCATGTAATTGTTCCGGTGAAATGTTGGTTTTCGGTAGCATTCTGATCGACTAATACATCAATCTGCTGACCCAGTTTTATATGCGGAAGCTGGGCACCGCTTACATACACTTTTAGTTCCAGTTCGCTGATATCGGCAATTTTAAAAAGTGCTTTTCCGGCAGCGGTTAGTTCTCCTTGCTCGGCGTAAGTTTCCAATATGGTTCCTGAAACCGGAGATTTGATACTGCAACGGTTTAGCTGATCATTTACCGAAGCTTTCTGTGCTTCCAAAACTTCCTGTTCTTTACTAATAAGTGTGAACTGTGTTTTTGTATTTGCAATCTGTTTGTCGATTACACTGATCTGCCCCTGAATATCGTCGAGTTGCTTTTGAGTGGCAGCCCCGTCTTTCAGCATTTTCTGAACGCGTTGTTCGTTGATCTTTAGGATTGCTTTTTGCTCTTCGAATACAGCAATTTGCGACTGAATCGACTGGCGCTTAGCTACAACTGCTGTTTGTTGTGCATCAAGTTGTAACAATTGTAAATGTAGCTTTACCGTATCAACAAGCGCAGCAGAATAGCCCGCCTCAATTTTATCACCTTTGTCAACATTTAGTTCAAGGATCTTTCCCGGAGTTTCTGCAGAAACAATAACAGTTTCAGCCTCGAAATTGCCATAAGCGTCGGCCGTGTCGTTATTTGACTGGCAGGCGAAGAAAAGAAATGGCAGAGAAATAATGTAAAATATCTTTTTCATGGTATCAATGTTTTTACTTGTATCTTTTTAGTTCTGTGTTGTTGAACCCGGCAAGGTTTTTCCTTTAATGAGGACATATTTCTCGCGGGCTTCGTTCAGTTGAATTTTGTGTAGTTCCTGCTTTAGTTTTGCTACTGTTTCTGCTTGCAATTCCTGAACATAGTCGGAAGTTGTAATTGTTTCGTTCTCCAATTTTGAGGCGGCGGCTTTCGTAATTCCGGAACGCAGTTCTACCAGTTCTTCATCGTTGTTGATTAATTGTTCCAGTTTCCCAATTTGCTCTTTTTGTTGAATAAGTAAAAGATTGAGGTTTTGTATAAATGTGGCTTCCTGGCTTTGAAGCATTTCTTGCTGAAGTTGCAAAACCTGTCTTTGTCGCGAAGTTTGTTTCCAGTCGAAGGCATTCCACGAAACGCCCACACCAAAAAGGTAGTATCCTTTAAATTCGTCGAGTAACATGTTCAATCCCGGTTTGCCATAACCTAACTGGCCAAATCCGAAAAGTTTTGGATTTCTGGTTTTGGAAAGCATATCGCTTTGAACCACCAACTGTTCGCGTTGATTGCCCAGCAATTGTAATTCCGGACGCAGCAATTCATAATTGAATGAAAAGTTGGTTTGATAGGTGAATGTTCTGTTTTTATCAAACTGCTTTCCGGTTAACGATTCAAGCATTTGGCGCGATGCATTTTTTGCAGCGTCCAGCTCTAAAATATTTTGTTCAAGGTTTATTTGCTCGGCTTTTAATACCATTGCTGCCGAAGGTTCAGTCACTCCGTTACGAATTCCAGATTCAACGCGGCTCAATTGTTCATCAATGGTTCTTAATTGAGCGAGAATCACCTCTTTTTGCTGATCGACAACCAGGGCTGTAAAAAATGCCTGTGCAACCTGCTCATTCAGTTTATAGAGTTCCACCTCAAGTTGACTGAGGTTGCTGTTCAAAATGGCCGTTTCAAGGGTTTTATTTGTTTTGGTAAGCCCACCGTCCCAAATGGTTTGTTGCAACTCGGCGTAAGCATTGTAACGATCTTTCGATACAGTTGGAATTGATATTCCGGGCATTGAAACAGGAACCTCGGTTACTGCCGATTGATAACTAATTTGCCCGTTTAAAGTTACTTGCGGCAAATAGTTCGTCTCGTGGTTTTTTATGGAAAGCGAATTAATTTCTTTCCACAATTCCGTCTGTTTCAGGTTGGGATAGTTTTGCCGTGCCCACATATAACAACTGTCTAATTGAACGTTGTTTTGGGCAACTGCCAACTGAACCGGAAATAACAATAGAATCAGGATCTTTCTCATTTTATCAGGATTGAGTGAAGGACAAACTCCTTTACGGTTACTTTTCTTTTTTCGATAAATTCGTTGTAGCTTTTTGGGTCATCATCAAAAAACAACAAAGACAATAGAGGTTTTGAGGCAATCGGAAAGATGATTAAACTAAGTATGCTAATCAATAGGTCGCGCGGGTCCATAGTTCGGATCGTTCCCTTCTCTATTTCGTTTTTGAACATCTCAACAACTTTTTTGGGTTCCAGTCCGCTGCTTCTAATCAATCCTTCCAAAAACTCCGGATCCTGGTGAATTTCTTTTAGGATAAAAGTTGGCAGGAAAGGGTTTTTCATCAAAACATCAATATAATTTTCAATAAAGAATTCCAGCTTTACTTCAATCGGTTGGTCCGACTGAACCATGCGCATTACATTGGGTATTATTTTTGAAAAAAGACTTTCGAACGTAGCGTTAAACAACTGTTGTTTCGAACGAAAATAATAGTGAAGCAATGCTTTGTTTATTCCGGCTTCATCGGCAATTTCCTGCATGCGTGCTCCATCCATTCCTTTCCGAATAAAAACAGTTTGTGCGGCGCTCAGGATTTTTTCCTCGGTATTGTCTTTTTTTATGTTTGTCATGAAATGTAATTAACTAAATAGTTTAACCAATTGGTCAAAAGTAGGCGCTTAAATTTAAATATCCAAGAAAATAACCAAATAGTTTAACCAAATGGTTAATTTTTGTTTTTTGGATAATAGTTTATCTTTACTGAGCATTACTAAACCAATTAAAAATATTGATGATGACAACTACGTATAAGTTTATCCTTGTGGCATTAGTGGCGTGTTCGGTAGTTCTTTCGGCATGCAACTCAAAACCGAAAACACAACAAAAGGCTGAAAAATCAGGTGAGGAGTGGATTCAACTGTTCAACGGGAAAGATTTAAACGACTGGCAGGTAAAATTCAAAGGCGAGGTGCTGGGCGAAAATTATAAGAACACTTTCCGGGTTGAAGATGGTTTACTTCGGGTGTCGTACGAGAATTGGGAAGAGTGGAATGGTAAATTTGGCCACTTATTTTACAAAGATGAATTTTCGCATTACCGTTTGCGGGTTGAGTACCGGTTTATCGGGGAACAGGCAAAAAACGGACCCGGCTGGGCATTCAGAAACAACGGATTGATGATTCACGGACAAAGTGCCGAGTCTATGGAGTTGGATCAGGATTTTCCAACATCAATTGAAGTGCAGTTGTTGGGCGGCGTAACCGGACAAGGTGAACGTTCAACAATGAACCTTTGTACTCCCGG
>NZ_JBFHGM010000106.1:0-15698 GCF_041583095.1 Draconibacterium sp. | reverse complement strand
GGGAACAATTTTACAGAATGCCTTTGGAAAAAGACCTTTATCCACATTCTTAATCGCTTCATGCACATCTTCTTTCGAGGCCGAAACACCCCTCGCACTATATCTCGATTCCGTTACCATTTACTAAGTGATTTTTGTGGGTACAAAAGTAACAAATTCTAATAGATTGTCAGTTAATATTCAAAAGTAGACCAACAAAAAAGGAAAGACTTTACAAGACTTTCCCTTTTTATTAAATATCGTGATTGCTAAGCGTATAAAAAGCGCTTAATCTTTCGTGTTGGCGTACGTTCAAAAGGATTGGGCTGCAATACCACCTTGTTAATCCTCGAGAATTTATTTACTTCCTGGTTCACCTTTTTCATGATTTCCTCAAGAATCTCGTCCGATCGTTCAGCAATATAATGCTGTGCATCCTCTTTCAATTGTTTAAAATGCTCCTCAATTTCCTCGGTGTTCAAATGAATCATCGCAACCAGTTTCCCTTTTTGCTCCACTACCAGCGATTCCAATACAAAACGCATTTTGTTGATCACCGATTCTATTTCTTCCGGGTAAATATTTTCGCCACTGGCTCCAACAATCATGGTTTTAATCCGCCCTTTAATGTACAACAGATTGTTTTTGTCGAACATTCCGCGATCTCCTGTTCGAAACCAGCCATCTTCGGTAAAAACGTCTTTTGTGATGTCCGGTGCTTTGTAATAACCTTTCATTACATTTTCGCCTTTGGCCTGAATTTCACCTTCTCCGGTTGCCGGATCGGGATTGGCAATTCGCAGCGACACACCCTTCATGGCAATTCCGGTTGACCCCACTTTGCGGTTTTTACCAACTGCTCCAGCCAAAAGAGGTGCCGTTTCGGTTAAACCGTAACCTATGGCATACGGAAACCCTCCTTCAAAAAGAAAGCGCTCAACTGTTGGATCGAGTTTTGCTCCTCCAATTCCGAAAAAGCGCAATTCGCCACCAAAAGTTTTATGCAATTTTTTAGCTGCAACCTTGTGCAATAATTTGCGTGATGGAGCAAACGAACTTAAAAAACGCATCAGTCCGCTTTTTTCAAAAGTTGGCTGAATTTTTCCTTTGTATACTTTTTCGATAATCAGCGGAACCAACAACATTATTGTAGGTTTTACCTGCTGTAAAGCGGGCATTAATACCGAGGCTACCGGCGGTTTACGCAGGTAATGCACTGATGCTCCGTACATCATTGGCAACAAAAATCCAACGGTATTTTCGAGTGTGTGCGACAATGGCAGGATTGAGATAAACCGGTCATCCGGATTAATTTCCTGTAGAGTGCGGCTTTGCTGTGCTGTCCACGCCAGGTTTTTGTGCGTTAACATCACACCTTTTGAATTTCCTGTGGTACCCGATGTATAAATTATCGATGCCAGTTCTTCTTCCTCTACATTTACCGGCAAAAATTTCCGGGTTGTTTGCGGCATCGAAGATTCTAACTTTTTCAAATGATCGGCCGGAGTTTCTTTTGGAATAACCGCAAAATTATCCACCAAAATCATGTGTTGAACAATCTCTGTAACTCCCTGGCTCACCGACTTATATAAACCTTCGGAAACAAAAAGTAATTTCGATTCGGAATGTTCTATAATGGTTTCAATCTCGTTCGAATGAAAATCGGGTAAAATTGGAACGGCCACGGCTCCAATTACCGAAACGGCAAAAAAGGCTTTCCCCCAGTTGGGCATGTTGGCGCTTAAAATGGCAACCTTATCGCCTTTTCCAATGCCCAGCTCAACTAAAAGCTCGGCCAAAAGTTCCACATCCTCTCCCATTTGCCTGTAGGTGAAATCCTCCTCACCGGCAAATTTTACCGAGGTATTATTTGCAAACTTCTCTACCGAATTGTAAAACAATGCCGGCAAAGTCAATCTTGTTTTGTCAATCATATTTTTTCTGTCCCTCTTAAAGCAAGTCTGTCTGCTTAAATAAACGCGGCAAAAATAGCAAAAAATCAATTCTTCAATGTGACTTCGATAACTAAGCACTAAAAACCGTCCACTTTCAATGTGTTGATTTTCTGTCTATTACAATATTTAGAATGAAATATTAACGTTTTTTATGGTTTAAAACACTAGTTTTAACAGCTAAAATTCGAATTATGGGGTCTAATATTCAACAAAAGGAGCTGATTTCAGCCACCGAAAACTTTATAAAACAGCACTTTGCAGCCGATAGTTCGGAGCACGACTGGTGGCATATTCACCGGGTAAGAAATATGGCTGTTCACCTGGCAGAAAACGAAGGCGGTGATCTTTTTCGGATTGAAATGGCAGCTTTGCTTCACGATCTTGACGACTGGAAGCTGGGCAATGAAGAAAACTCTTCAAGAACAAAAAGCTGGTTAGAACAGATTTCCATAACCAAAAAAGACGCGGATAAAATTGAACAGATTATTGAACAGGTATCGTTTAAGGGGGCCGGTGTTGAAACAAAAACCTCAAGCCTTGAAGCACAAATTGTTCAGGATGCCGACCGGCTGGATGCTATTGGCGCTATCGGAATTGCACGAACATTCGCTTACGGAGGCAACAAAGGGCGTTTGATCCATCATCCCGATATCGAACCAAAACTTCACAACAGTTTTGAAGAATATAAAAAGACCACGGCGCCAACCATTAATCACTTCTACGAAAAGTTGTTGTTGCTAAAAGACCGCATGAACACAAAAACCGCGCAGAAAATTGCTGAAGAACGCCATGTTTTTATGGAAAATTTCCTCGCCCAGTTTTTTTCTGAATGGGATTGCAAAAAATAAGTGCCACTATTGTTTTTTAAGCGTTTGCTTTTGTAAATTTAGGAAGCCTAAAAACAATTATGTATGAAAGTCGAACATCTGGCCATTTGGACCTACAACCTTGAGGGAATGCGCAGTTTTTATATGCACTATTTCGATGCATCGTCGAGTGACGTGTACCACAACCACAGCCGCGAATACCGCTCGTATTTTCTGTCGTTTAACGGTGATTGCCGCATCGAACTAATGGAAATGCCGGGTATTCCGAAATCGAAAGATAATCCGCTAAAACAGTTTACCGGACTCATTCATTTTGCCATTAAAGTGGGCTCACGAGATAAAGTAAATGAACTAACTGATACACTTCGGAAAGATGGGTTTAAGATTATTGGTGAGCCACGCTCAACCGGCGACGGATATTACGAAAGTATTATTTTAGATCCGGATGGGAACCGGGTTGAAATTATGGCCTGATTTAGTATTCCGCGCAGATTTAAGTCCAACGACTCTATAAGAAGAATGTCCTATTCCAGTTCATCGCCACACTCCCAAACTATTGTGGGGCGGTATTTGAGTGAATCAAAATCAACCGGATCAACCGTAACACCCCACTCAACAAGAGTACCATTGTTGTGATAAACTTCGCAATTGGAACATGACCAGTAATCGCAGTAAAGGTGATAGAAATATTCTTCGTTGTAGGTCCAGCGCTGCACCCTGCACCCATAACAATTGCCCGATTCTTCAAGTTCCGCAAGTTGTGCTTTCATCCAACTGGGTATAATAATTGGCTCCGGCTCGCGATCTTCGCAAGCCAGCATGGCAACAAGAAAGAGAGCTATGTAGAGAAGTTTTCGCATGTGCTCACAACTTTTTTCCGAAGTTAAGATTTCTTATTCAGCAAGAACGCTTTACTATCGATAAAGTTAATCATCATAAATGGTAAAAACCACATCGGTTTCAAAATTGTTGGCTCCCAACGACAACGAAATATCGCTAATTCTGAAATCCAGCGGAATGTTTGAAATCAATCCCATTCCACGGAAAAAATAAGTCGGATTGTCTTTTATTTCCGCAAAAGTGGATCCGTCATGTAAATTGCCACCACCCTTTTTATTTAACTTATCGCCATCACCCTGGCGTCTAACCTCCAGTTTTATTTCATCGGCCCATTCCACATTGGTTTTGTGCACATAAATCCGCCACTTTTCATTGCTCTGCTCCCAATAATTCTGTGATTCTACCGACAACTGAACGCCCGAATTAGCTGTAATTACCGCTTCTATATCCTCACCCGGATCGCTTACTTTTATCTGCACCTCGTTAAAAGTTACCATGCCTGTTAATGCCAACTGTAAACCCTGGGCATAAATATCAAAGGCAAAAAAACACAGCACTATTAAAAAGGAAAAACGTTTCATACTATTAGTTATCGGTTAAGGTATACAAAATGGTAAAATCGTGTGAGCCGCTTGCCGAAACCTTCTCCATTTGGCTGATATCGATCTCGAAATTTAGCTGGTGCCCGTTGCCAATTCCATTGCCGGTATAAGCGCTTCCAATACCGGTTATTATTGGCCGCGGATCGCTTCCAACCAACACTTTACCGGCTGAAGTTCCTTTCTTTCCTTCCCCGTTACCCGAATAATCGGCAGCCTGAATATACAACTCCAGCCCTTCGGGCACAGTTCCTCCCGCGATCTGCGCCACAATTGACCGATCGGGACTGAATTTACCTAATGCTGATGAATAGTTAATCCAGAATTCCTGTGATGTTAACTGACGTATTACCGGAGATCCACCAGATTCGGCGGCAGGTAAAAGTTCAAATTCGAGAGTACCGTTTCCAATGTATTCAACATCCATTAAAGCCACTTCGGGAAGCGAAAATCCAATATGAACAGTTTTTTCATTAAACTGCGCGCTGGCATTCCGGCACAACACCAGCCCCAATAACAAAGCAACTATTATGGTAGTTATAGTCTTCATTTCTTTTGTCCTATTTTTTGTAACGGTACAAGTTAAATACCTGTCCCTTATCAAACACAACTATAAACGGATTACTGAATTTAACCTTTAATCGGCCTAGCTCTTTTCTCGCTGTTTTTTTATCCGGATAGCGCCCTATATAATATTTGCGTAAGTTATCAATTTGTTTTTCGAAATAAAACTGCTCATTCTGAAAAAACGGGTCTCCATCAGGAATCTTCCGGCTAAAGGCCCCAATCTGTATACTGTAAAACGTTTCATCTTCCGAAACTTCAGGTTCCTTCTTCTTTGCTTCCGACTCTAACTTCAATCCTAAACCACTTTTTAGCATCGTATTTCCGGCTGGCTTAAAAATTATATTGTTCTTTTTGGTGGGCAGTACAATCTCCATTTCTTTGGTTTCGCCTTCGGAGAGCGAAAACTTATATTCCGATTGATCGATTTTATACCCGCCCGGAATTGAATTGGCATAGATTTCGAAAGTAAACTCACCCGGTTTTAGCAAGGGAAATACAAATGATCCATCTTTTTCGGTGGTTATCCGGTATTCATCCAGCGTTGATTTTGCCTCGATAATGATGTTCGCCGGAGTGGCATTTTCATCTGCGGCTGCTTTTAATCTGGCTTCCTCGAGTAGAATTTTTCCTTTGAGCACGGCACCTTTTAAAATCCGTACATCGATAGTTGAAACCTGATCTTCAAAAACATTCACTTCCACCGGGTTGGGAATATTTGTTAATTCATCAAGTTGAAAATTACTTTCGTCAAACGAAACCAAATGTGTTCCCGGCCGCACTAAATCAAACGTATAAACCCCGTTTTTATCGGTAACTGCCGTTTGATTTAGCAGTCGCACCCAAACGCCCTCAACCGGTTCGCCTTGCTCGTTGCTTACCCTACCACTGATAACACCGGCTTTTATTACCTGCTTAAGCGGCACACCAAATTTGTAGGCATAAGTGGCCGAAAGGGTAAACTCGGCCTCTTCAAGTTCGGTTTTAAAAATGGTGTAGAAACTACGCACTGAAATGCTATGGTTTTTCAGGAAATTGTAATTAAGGCTGAGCTGCATCAGGTTGCGGTTTTTGTAATAATCGTCGATATCGTAAGCGTTTTGTACGTAAAAATTGGTGTTAAAATTATCTGATATCTGGCTTGACGCCGACAAACCTGCTGTTAGATTTTGCTGCTTCCCCGACACAAATTCGTTGATATTCGACCAGGTTCCAAAAGCACTGATGTAATGCCGTGAATTTATTTTGATGGTAAAATCACCCGTTCCCCTGAAGCTGTTTTGTTCATTCTCGCCCGGATCAAGCAGAAAGTTGGTCGTTCTTCCGGCTTCTCCGGTTAAACTGTACCTAATCCAACGATATTTCTGGCTGAAACGGATATTTGCCGAACGCGTTTTATAATGAAATTTATTAAAACTCAACCTGTCTTTTCGCTCGTACTGTCGCACAAAAAGTTTCAGATGGCTTTGTAAACCTAATTTATAATCAACACTTCCCTGGTACGATTCAGTTATCGGAGCCGTTGCAAAAAAGGTGTCGAGCTGTGCATTCATAAAATCGCGTCGGGCGTATACACTTAAATTCAGTTTCTTACTCATCCTTGCTGAAACATTGGCCGAATAAAACTTTGAGTTATTGTAATATCCCGGGTAATTCTTTCCGGCATTATAGTAGTTTCCGGCAATATTAAACACCGAAAACTGCGAGTTGATGTTCAACCGGTACGCGTTGTCGACATTATTATTCAAATAACCGCGCGAAAGTTCCAGCTCAACATCAGTTCCTTTAAAAGGCGAGAACTCCGACATTAAACTCACCAACTGTGCCCGGTCGTCGTTAACCGCAAATTGTTTCGAGATGTAATAAGCTTCAACTTTATTACCCTCATTAAAATGATACCCCAGCACACCGGCCATTTCGTCCTTTATTTCTTCGAAGAAGCGCGGATCGACATAGGTAAATCCCAATTCCAAACCATTATTTAACCGAACCCGGCTTTCAACACCCATTCCGTATCGGGAAGACTCGGTTAATGGTGTGAACATATAATTCTTCTGACCGCCGAATAGCATAAAATTAGGGTTTTGGTACATCATGTAATACTGATCGTACAACCCGAGGTAGCTCAAATTGGTGCTGCTTGGCCCGCGTGCCAGAAACTCCAGCTGATGTTTACCTGCCTCGTCTAAAGTTCCCTGCCCCTGGACCTGCAGTTGGTAAGTCGACTCGTATTTTTCATTCCTGTTAACTGCCAGGTAGGTTCCCGACACCGAAACCGGAAACCGAAAAAACAGGTCCTTTTTCATATTTTTCGACGGAAATACCTGCGACCAACTGTTAACACTCTGCAAAACACGGTTTCCGGAACTTACGCGGATGGAGTAATATTCCCTTTCGCTGTTCACCAATTCTTCCGACGTGAGTTTTACCACTGTTATGGTTTTCGACTCGCCAACTTTTAGCCGAACTTCAGCCCCGCCTTCCACCTGGCAATTCTGGGTTTCGATAAAAAAGCTTTTGTCGGTATTTCCTTTATTTTGCAGAAGGTAACTGGCACGAATTTCTTCGCCGGCATAAACGTAGTCCGGCTTGTCCAGTTTTTGGATATCTATTTTTTCAAGCTCTAAAACCTGCACTTTTATCGAATCACGCTGCAAAACAGCACCGTTTACTACCGAATCAAATTGCGCCCCCACCGTATAATTACCCACGGCATAAGCTTCGGGAATTTGCATCGACAGTATATTAAACTTTTTTTCAGAAGGTTTTAGCTGAATAGTATTTGTTTGGGTAACCAGTTTCCACCCGTCAGGCAAAGTAAAAGCAGGTATCGCCTGCAGCTCATTTTCCGAATTATTCTGAATAAAAAAGGCAATGTTACAAACTTTTCCCGGCTGGGATTGGGCTTGTTTTTTTACAAAGGTTGTTTGCAGAACTTGCTGAGACAAAAGCTCAAGAGGCAAAGTCAGAAGAAATAAAAAGATCAACTTTGTCTCTATGCGCATAACTACAACTCGAGTGTTAAATTTGTTCCAAAAATATTATCCTCATCACAATCGGCAATCAGCACAGCAGCATATTCGCCGGGCTTTACACCTTCAAGCGGTAACGATAATAAAACAGAAGTAGTGGGGTAAGTTTTTCTTCGCTCGGCTTTAAAGACACCAACTGATTCTCCTTCAGCATTAAACAGCTCCAGGTTGAGTTCAGGTTTTAAAAGTCGTTCGCCGGTATTTTCAATTGCTACATTAAGCACTTGTGTTTCACTCTCGTTGGTCGTTAGCTCCATGCCCAAAAACTGCAGATCGCGTTTTCCGGTATTGCCAATATTAGTAACAACCTGCACGGCATATCGTATGGCGGTATGAATTTTCAGACCTGATGATGCAGCAGTTTCTTCAGGCCGTATTCCCTCCACCATTATCACGCTCCAGTAGGTTCCTTTCAGTGTGTCATTGGCCGGAACACTCACTTCAAAATCAACCACCGCGGTTTCGTTAGGCTGGAGTGTAAACAAATTCGGACTGTATTTTATCCAGGCAGCATTCGAACGTGCCAAGGTTCCGGCGTCATCGTGGCGGCTTTCGCCCGAAAATGCATACCAGTAATCACGCTGATACACTTTAACACTCTGCGGTTCCGTTCCTGTATTTTGAATCTTAATAGCTCCCCGATAACCCTCTCCGGCCATTGCAATGTTTTCGTGCGTCAACCCGTTTAACACAACGATATTTGCAAAACTTCTATTCGAAATAATGCCGGAAATAAATAATAATGGAATAAAAAAGAGAAAAAAACTTTTCATCAACATATTAGCTACTTATAAGTTTCGGCTAAAAATACTAATGAAAAACTAATTGTCGTCGGTTAATGTATATAATATTTGCAGTGAAGTTTCTGACTGTTTCAATTTTGCGTACTGATCCGCATCGTCATCCAGTTCAATTTTATAGGTAAGCAAGTGGCCATTCTGCGCTCCGCGTCCGGTATAGCAACTTCCGATATCAGAGATTACATCAACCGAACCATTTCGGAGAGCTACCCACGATAACGATTCTCCCAATTTTCCTTTTCCTTCTCCTCTACTCTCCGATGCCATTACTTTTAGCACCATTCCCTCTGGTATTTCACCAACAACTGTTGCTGTCACTTTTCTTTTTTGGTTTTTCCTCACAACCGAAGAATAGTTAATCCAAATGCCTGATTGTTCTTCTTTGTTTGTTTCGATTTGCTGACCGGCTGTGTTGGGAGGCAAAACACTAAGATTCACATCCGTGGTATTTTCGGACTGTAAGGCCAACAAAGCCACTTCAGGAATATCTATTCCCAAATGATGACTGATACTTTCCTGCGCACTTGCAGCCAAGGAAAAAAGAACCAGAAAAATAAAACATGATATTGCGTCCAACAACTTCATGTTTTAAATCTACGGCGAAATCTGCTAAAAAGAAATAGCTGAATAAAAAATCAGCAAAAAAGAACGGGTCAATCAGTAGATTGACCCGTTCACCCCTTATTGTTTATCTCTGTCCCTTTATTAATTCTCTGTTATAGTATAGGTTACCACCAGTGTATGATCTGCGGCTACCAGTTTCTCGTAGTTACTGTCGTCAACTGAAACGCTATACTCCAACTTGTGACCTTTATTTGCACCGTTTCCGGTATAACAACTTCCAATATTATCTACAACGGTTACGCCTCCTTCAGTTAAATCAACGGTATAACCTTTTCCTGTTTTACCTTTTTTCGATGAAGTAGCAGCCGATTCACTGGTTGCTACATTAACCTTCAAACCTTCAGGTAATTTCGAAATTTTAGCAGAAATTGTATTGGTGCTTCCCGAACCAACAATTGATGAGTAGTTTAACCACAGCTGCTTGTTGCTTCCGCTGGCTGCGAAAGTCATTTCTTCACCGGCATTAACAAAAGCTTTTGAGTCAAAACTAATATCAGTCGAACCTTCGCTCTCGATAGCAATCAATGCCTGCTTATCAATTTTAATATTCAAATTGTGTGAATCACTTTTTTGCGCTTTCGCAATGCTTGAAACCCCCAGAACTAAAATCGCTGCTAATAAAAATGTTACTTTTTTCATGATGTTGTGTTGTTTATTTGTTTGTAATTTTTTCTTCAAAAAGCTGTTGTATCCTTTAGGGTCGGATACGCCTTTTAATAAACAACACTAATGCCAGAACATGTTATTTCCTGAATTTCAAACACTTAGAATCCATACCAAAACAAAATCATGTCCCTCACTGGGACAATTAATCACCCATTGGGACATATCGGCATTTTGGGACAATTAAGACTGAATAAAATTAATTGGGAATTCTACAACGAAAAAGCCTATTTCCCGGAAAGAATATAGTCGGCTGCAATTTCAAGCTCTTTGTACCACTCGGCACCATACTTAGCGGTGAGTGGCTCTTTTAAGAATTTGTAAAGCGGTAGTTTTACCGATGCACCACATTTACGCCCGGGTTTACAGATATCGAGCTCCTGGTAGTTTACGGCATCAAAACGTTTGTATTCGGTAATACGAATGGGGAACAAATGACACGACAATGGTTTGCGGAATTTTGTTTTCCCTTCAAAATGCGCTTTTTCGATGGCACATTTTAAAATACCTTGTTTATTGTAATAGGAGTAAACACACTGACGGTCATCAACAAGCGGCGTTACCAGATCGCCATCGCTATCAATAACCGAGTAGCCCTGTTTCTCCACTTCGCGTTTGTGTTTTTCGGGAAGCAGATCTTCAAAAGTGTGATAGTTCTCTTCAATAAGAATGGCCTCTTCATCGGTAAGCGGAGCACCCGAATCACCTTCAATACAACAAGCGCCTTTGCATTTTAAAATATCACAAAGGAAATGTTTTTCAAAAACATCACGGCTTACTATGGCACGACCAATCTCTATCACTTCTTTCAAATTTATTTTGGTACAAATATTAAAAAACAAACCTTACTTGCAGCACAAGTAAGGTTTGAAATTTATTTAAAGTATCGTCTTACTTCTTAATAAGGTTTTTACCGGTCATCTCGGCAGGAACCTCAAGTCCCATGTCGGCCAACAATGTTGGAGCAACATCAGCCAGAATACCGTTATCCAATGTTATTCCTTCTTTTTCGGTAACAAAAATACAAGGAACCGGATTTAACGAGTGAGCTGTATTTTCCGATCCATCATCGTTAACCGCATTGTCGGCATTACCGTGGTCGGCAATGATCATGATATCGTAACCACCTTTCTGAGCTGCAGTAACCACCTCTTTTGCACAAGCATCAACCGCCTGAACTGCTTTGTAAACAGCTTCGTAAACACCGGTGTGACCAACCATATCGCCGTTGGCAAAATTCAGACAAACAAAGTCAGCCTCTCCGTTTTCCAGTTTCGGAACGATAGCTTTTGCCACTTCCGGAGCCGACATTTCAGGCTGAAGATCGTAAGTAGGAACTTTTGGCGAAGGAATAAGAATACGGCTTTCGCCTTCAAATTCTGCCTCGCGGCCACCACTAAAGAAGAAAGTTACGTGAGCGTATTTTTCGGTCTCGGCAATACGGATTTGTTTTTTACCTGCTCTTTCAATTACCTCACCCATGGTGTTGGTCACGTTATCTTTTTCGAAGATCACGTTAATACCTTTAAAATCGGCTTTATAAGTTGTCATGGTATACCACTGCAAATTCATGGTGTGCATGTCATACTCATGTTTGTCTTCCTGAGTAAATGCAATAGTTGTCTGACGTAGACGGTCGGTACGGAAGTTAAAGCAGATTACCACATCTTCTTCTTCGATTTTTGCCAGTGGCTCTCCGGCTTCGTCAACCATTACAACCGGGTTCAGGAACTCATCGGTTACACCGGCATCGTATGATGCCTGCATTGAAGCCAGAATATCAGTCGATTTTTCACCTTTACCTTGTGTATACAAATCGTAAGCTAATTTCAAACGATCGTAGTTATTGTCGCGATCCATTCCGTAGTAACGACCGATCAACGATGCAAATTTCCCAACTGTTCCTTCCAGCGCTTTCAGGTCGTTTTCAAGAAAACCATAACCTGAACGTGGGTCAGTATCACGACCGTCAGTTAAACCATGGATAAAAACATCTTCCAATCCCATATCAGTAGCAATCTGACAAAGCGCTACCATGTGCGAACTTAAAGCATGAACTCCACCAGGGCCAATCAAACCAATCAGGTGAACTTTCTTTTTATTGTCTTTTGCGTAGTTGTACGCTTTTAAAATCTGCGGATGCTGCCACAACGACTTGTCTTTAATGGCACGTGTAATTTTTACCATGTCCTGGTACAAAACACGTCCGGCTCCAATGTTAAGGTGACCCACTTCCGAGTTACCCATCTGCCCATCTGGCAAACCAACATTCTCGCCACTTGCAAGCAACTGCGAGTGTGGGTATTTTTCCATCAACGAATCGATAAAAGGAGTTGGAGCAGTTGCTACAATGTCGCTTTTCGATCCGTCACCGATTCCCCATCCATCGAGAATCATTAATAAAGTCTTCTGATTATCAGCCATTATATTCTGTTTTTATTAAATATCAATTTTAGAACGGACAAAAATATCCTTTTTAAAATCATTAAGGAAATTACAGCCAATATGTTCAGGATGATTTAACAATCTTTTGGAATTAATTGAGCTTATTAATTTAATTTTGCCAGGTGTGCTTTGCAGAACTCTGTTCACCGCTAATTGTTCTGAGCATGCAACTTCTAAAGCCTTTATCCGTTTTAGTTGTGAAGTAGACTTAAATGAAACGAACATGAATTTTTATTCTTCAAATTCACAACAGGAAGAATTAAAATTCATCGAGAGTTACATCGAATACAAAAGAAATAGACAATTTTGATGAGATGAAACGAATAAAGATTGAAATACCGGTTATTCTGCTTACCATCATAATCATCTCGTTGTTGGGCTTGTCGGGGAATTTTGTGTACAAAAGTTTATCAGAAATCGTTAATTCCATGCTTTCCGAATCGAAACCCGACAACACCCTTACCCTGGTAAAAGATGTGGCCATGGATTTGAACGAAACCGAAAACATGGTGAGGCTTTATTCGCTCAGCAACGACAATGATTACCTCGAGAATTACAGAACTGTAAATGAATCGCTCGAAACAAAATTTGAAGAATTACAATCCGTTTACAACCCAGACAGCAACCGGCAAATACTGGTTGATTCGGTGCTGATCCTGGCGCAGCAAAAAATGGTTGTCTGGGAAAAAATTCTAAACCTTCACTTTTCGCGCGGAAACGAACACGAAGCTTTTAACCAATATGTTGAAACGCTCGACACCGTTTTAACGGTGCAGGATACCATTCATTTTGTAGAGCCGGAAAAGAGAGGCCTTATAAAACGTATTTTCGGAAAAAAACAGGAGCCGCCAAAACCCATAATTGTTGACCGGACTGTGGAGAAACAGCGCCTGCAACAAGAAATTGAGTCGCTTGAAAAGGAACTGAAGCAACGTAACCAACGAATGAGTTCGGCAGAAGCAGTTTACATGCGCAAAAACCTTGAGATCAGTGAAAATCTTTCTGATATTATTACAAAACTGGAACGACAGGAAGAAGAAAGTTTTATGCGGCAATCGCAGGAAGCCGAGCTGCTGGCCAACGAAACCTACGAACGTTTATCGTACTTTGCCTTGTCGGTGTTTCTATTGCTGATTTTGGTTTTGATCCTGTTTTTCCGCGACCTCCGAAAATCGCGTTCATACCAAAAAGTATTAAAGAAAGCCAAAACACACGCTGAAAATCTGGCACGTACAAAAGAATTATTTGTGGCCACCGTAAGCCATGAAATGCGAACGCCTGTTAATGCCATTTATGGTTTGAGTGAACAGTTGCTGCAGAAACAATACGACGATAAAACTCAGGAAGATCTGAGAGTAATTTTCGACTCCACCAAACATTTAGCCGAACTGGTAAATGATACATTTGATTTTTCAAGACTTGAAAAACAAAATATACAGCTTATACCTGTACATTTTTCATTGAAAGATCTGCTGCACAAAATCGAGTTGTACAACAAACCGAGTGCGCAAGCCAAAAACATCAGTTTCACTATTGAGAATAATGTAGTAAAGGATTTGGTGCTGTTTGGCGACGAAGGCCGGCTGAAACAGATTTTAAACAACCTGCTTACCAACGCTCTGAAATTCACTGACGAAGGAGAAGTAAAACTGGTGGTTACCGCCGAAGAGCGGAAAAAACAAATACAACTTAATTTCGAAATCTCAGACACAGGAATTGGCATACCAAAAGAAAGCCAGGAGAAGATTTTTGATGATTTTGTGCAACTGGATACCGACATCAATAAAAAAGCAGGCGGCACCGGTTTGGGGCTTTATATTGTAAAAAAACTGGTCGATCTGCTCGGTGGAAAAATTACTGTGGAAAGTGAAGTTAATAAAGGAACACGTTTTTTCGTTTCTATTCCGCTGCAAAAAGGAGACAGCGGAAAACTTCAGCAAACATTTAAAAGTTTCGATACACCTGAAGTACTAAAAGGCAAAGCGGTATTAATTGTTGATGACGAAGCTTTTAACCGCCACTTACTTCAAAGCATTTTCACCAAATGGAAGGTTGATTTTGATAAAGCCGAAAACGGACAGGAAGCGGTTGCTCTGGCAGCACAAAACAACTACGCCCTGATTCTTATGGACATTCGAATGCCGGTAATGAACGGAACCGAGGCTGCCCATGCAATTAAAGAAACCGGACACAAAGCGCGGATCATTTCATTGTCGGCAAATTCTGATTCTGCTAATCCTGATGAAAAAAGTGCGTTTGACAGTTCGCTGAAAAAACCTTTTGATGAAGCAGCACTGTACAATATTATTTGCAATACCGTTGAAGTAAAGCCAGCACAAGAAACTTCTAAACAGGAAAAAACATTTATGTATCGGCCCGATCTGAGTGAACTAAAACGTATGGGAAACGGTGATCCCGAATTCCTGAAAGAAATGATCGACCTGTTTCTAAAAACCAGTACAGCCAGTATGCAATCGATCGACGAAAACCTGGTCAGTAAAAATTACGACGCCATTGCCGAGCTGGCACATAAACTGGCATCGCCGGTAAAATATATGAATGTAACCGCGGTTTACAACACCATAAAAGAACTGGAGCAATTGGCAAAAAAAGGCAACGAATCAACAAGTATCGAAGAAAAAACTGCTCAGCTGCACCACGAAATTGAAGCGCTGAACAAAGAACTGGAAACACTTCTCAAAGAAAAGTTCGAATAACTGATAAATATTGTTTTCCGAATCCGGTCATATTCAATACATTTGTTTTTTACTAAAAACCAATTCGGAAATTATATGCACCATAAACAAGTTACAATACCAGGATGGCTGCGCTGGGTCGCATTGGTAGCCGTTAGCCTTACCATGTTTGGAAGCTACTACATGTACGACAGCGTTGCCTACGTAGCAAAAGATTTTATCGAATTACTGGGCTTCAGCCAGACGAACATCGGACAGCTGTATACCATGTACAGTATTGCCGCCGTAATCGTTCTGTTCTTTAGCGGTGTTTTTATCGACAAATACGGTACGCGTGTTTCCATGGTATTGTTTGGTGCCATTTGTAGTTTGGCAGGTTTTGTTACAGCTTTTAGCGACAATTTAACCGTTATACTTATCGGCAGATTTATTTTAGGATTTGGCAGCGAGCCATTAATTGTGGCGCTTACGGTGGCGCTGGCAAAATGGTTTAAAGGAAAAGAACTTGGGTTTGCATTGGGCATCAACCTGCTTATTGGCCGGGGCGGATCTTATTTTGTTGACCGTTCAAATACCTGGGCCAGTTCGATATACGACATGGGATGGCAGCCCGTTTTATACCTTGCTGCCGGAATCGGATTACTCTGCTTTTTAGGCGGTGTTATCTACTATTT
>NZ_JBFHGM010000105.1:0-15778 GCF_041583095.1 Draconibacterium sp. | reverse complement strand
TGGTACAAAATTTAATGTATCGGCGTATCCCGAAGACAATTCAATACAAACTGTATTAACAGAGGGGCGGGTAGAGATTCTACAATCAGATGCAGGTTTTTTTGATGAAAGTGTTGTGTTGAAACCAGGACAGCTCGCTATTTGGAGTAAAAGTTATGACAGGGCAAAGGTGTATAATGTTGATACCGATTATTATACAATGTGGAAGGAGGGATTACTGAGCTTTTTCGATACAGACCTGAATCGAATTGTTAAAAAGCTGGAGCGTTATTACAATATCCGGTTTGAATATTCCGATCCATTAGACGGTACAATTAAAATTTCCGGAAAACTTGATGTTGCAACCGATCAACAGGAAGTGTTTGATTATCTGGAAAGTTTAACAGGATTAGCCTTTGTGAAAATTAACGAGTGGAAATACATCATAAAATAAAAATAAACCGGAAAATGGTGGCACATTTCCCGGTTTTAAATACCATTTAAGTAACAGTATTTATTAATCTAAAGTTGAACAAATTTATGAAAAAAAATTGGTTGAGCGATTCCCTCGATCCGGGATTGCTACAAAAAATGAGTAAAGTTATGCGAATCGTTTTTATCCTGATTTTTGGTTTTTCAATGGCAGTAAGTGCAGAGAGTTACGCACAAAAAACAAGAATGGATATTGATATGAAAAATTCAACTATCCGAGATGTTATTGAATATGTGGAAAATAACAGCAAGTTTGTTTTCTTATACAAGAACCAGGATTTGGATGTAAGCAAACGTGTAAATCTAAAATTGGAAAATGCTTCAATAGACGAGATTCTTGATGCTATTTTCGAAGATGAAGACATTCAGTACGAAGTTTATGATCGTCAGATTGTTGTGAAAAAGGCTGAACATACAACATTAGCTGTTGATCAGAATACACGAAAAATTACAGGTGTGGTTATCGATATTGAAGGAGAGCCAATTCCAGGCGTAACTGTGATGGTAACCGGAACAGCTATTGGTACCGTAACCGATATAGAAGGTAAGTTTACCTTGGATATTCCTGAAGCCGCTGAAGCACTGCATGTTTCGTTTGTGGGAATGAAAACTCAGGAAGTTGCCATTGCCGGAAAAACCACTTTCACTGTTATTATGGAAAGCTCCATAGAAGGAATTGATGAAGTTGTAGTTGTTGGTTATGGAACACAGAAAAAGGTAAATCTAACCGCTGCCGTTTCTCAAGTCGATTCAGAAGTTTTTAAAGACAGACCTACTGCAAATGCATATAGATCTTTACAGGGTACTGTTCCTGGATTAATAATATCGAACTCATCCTCTGGAGGTGAGCCCGGGGCTGCTTCGGAGATTAATATCCGGGGTTTTATTACAAGTGGAGGTACAGGAAGTCTTAGTAATGCCGAACCCCTGGTACTTATCGATGGAGTAGAAATGAATTTAAATGATATTGATCCGGAAGATATTGAGTCTGTTTCTGTACTTAAGGATGCGGCTGCCGCTTCTATTTATGGATCTCAAGCTGCTGCTGGTGCTGTTATTGTTACTACCAAAAGCAATAAAAATGCAGATGGAAATATTCAGGTAAATTTAAGTAGCAGTTTTTCTTTAACGCAACCTTCAATTTGGCCGGAAAGTGCCAGCCCTATTGATTTCGCCTATACCATAAACGATGCTCGTACAAACAATAACCAAAAGGTTTATTACGACGAGACAGACTTGGCAAACATCCTGGCAAATATGGCAGAACCGGGAAGTGCTCCATCAATTGTTTCCAACTCTTCAGGTAACGGTTGGGATTACGGTACCATTGGTATTGAAGGTACCGGAGCTACCAACTGGGACGA
This sequence comes from Draconibacterium sp., assembly GCF_041583095.1. Classification (NCBI taxonomy): domain Bacteria; kingdom Pseudomonadati; phylum Bacteroidota; class Bacteroidia; order Marinilabiliales; family Prolixibacteraceae; genus Draconibacterium; species Draconibacterium sp. The sequence continues at coordinate 13,943 of NZ_JBFHGM010000105.1, read as the reverse complement.
AATAATTATGAAAGATTGGGCCACAAGAACAAAAAATAACTTGAGTGTTTCTGGTGGAACTAAGAAATTAAACTTCTATTTATCGGTTGGCGCATACGACGAAAATGGATTACTGGCGGTTGGTGACGAATCTTTCCAAAGGTATAACCTTGATGCAAAAATTTCCAGCCAGGTAAATCATTGGTTAACCATAGAGTTGTTTACAAAATTCAGAAAAAGTTATACCGACTTTCCTACAGAAGCAAATAACAATAGTACGTTCTGGAATAAATCGAGGGTATTGGATTTAATTACCAAAATTAAACCTACTTTGCCTCAGTACGACCCAATTTATGGCGAAGAATTATTAGGACATACCTACTATCCATTCTGGGACACTCAGCGTGTAAAAACAAAAAATGATCAAACGGTTATTTTACCTCGAATCATTATTGAACCAATAAAAGATCTTAAATTCAATGCGCACCTAAATTACAAACGAGACAATAATTTCCAGGAGATTTCTATTCTGGCAAGTCAGCAGATTGTTCCAAATGGACTCACTGATAAAATATCCCAGGCGGCTACTTCTTACGATCCAACAGTTGTTATTAATGAATATTTCTCGCCGAACATTTTTACAACTTACGACAAGTCTCTAAATGATCATAATTTTCATGCCACAGTTGGTTTTCAGAGCGAGTTGAATAAATATTATGCATTGGGTGCTTCAACCGACTACCTGATTAGCAATAATATTATTTCTTTGAATGCATCATTAGACGATGATCAAACCGTAAGTGAAGCGATATCACATTGGTCAACGATGGGACTTTTTAGTAGGTTTAGGTATAATTATAAAGAAAAGTATTTATTGGAGTTTAGTTACCGTAGAGATGGTTCGTCAAGGTTTGAACCAGATAACCGTTGGGCCGGATTCCCCAGTTTCTCTGCAGGTTATAATATTGCAAAAGAGAACTTTTGGCCGGTTAACGAGATTAATACCTTTAAACTACGTGGTTCGTATGGTACACTGGGTAATCAAAATGTGGCTAACTATCTTTACCTTTCTACCATTTCGTTAAATACAAATGGAACATCTTATTTGTTTGATGGCCAGCGATTAACATTTTCTCAAACACCTAGTATTTCAAGTGCAAACTTAACTTGGGAAAAGGTGAAAACCACCGATATAGGATTTGATATTGGTGCTTTTGATAATAAACTGGATGTGGCATTCTCGTGGTACAGAACTGATATTGAAGGTATGGCTGCACAGGGAGCCGACCTGCCAGCTCAGTTAGGAACCAATGCACCACTAACCAATATTGGTACTTCAAGAGTTCAGGGTTGGGAGATCGAAGCATCGTGGAGAAAAAGAGTGAATCGGAATTTCAGCTATAACATCAGGGCCGTATTGTCCGATTACAAAAGAAGTATTGTAGAATATCCAAATGAATCAAAAGCCTTAACAAGTTATTTTGAAGGTCAAAACTTAGGTGATATTTGGGGATTCGAAACCGAAGGTTTATTCCAAACTAATGAAGAAGCCACATTGGTAACTTCAGAGGTTGATTATTCATTTATTACAGGTTGGGCACGCGTTGCCGGCGATATCAGATATAAAGATTTGAATGACGACGGTGCTATTGACCGGGGAAATTACGTTTATGGCGACACTGGTGATTATACAGTAATTGGTAACTCAACGCCACGCTACCAGTTCTCTCTTAACCTGGGAATGAACTACAAAAACTTCGATTTTAGCATGTTAGTACAAGGTGTGGGTAAAAGAGATTTGGCTTTTGGTAGCCAACAGCGATTCAGAGGTCCTGCTAATGGACCGTTCCACGCTTTTGTTTGGGAAGGTCATTTAGATTACTTCAGACCTGAAGATACCACAAGTCCGTTAGGTGCGAATACCGATGGGTATTTCCCTACACCATACTTAAATGGTGGTGGTAGAAACAATAAGAACTATAGTTACAATACAGATCATCTATTGCAGGATGCTTCTTATGTACGATTAAAAAGCTTACAGGTTGGTTACACCTTGCCAAGCAGTTTAACACGCAAAATTAGATTAGATAAAGTAAGAATTTATGCCACTGGAGAAAACTTGCTGACCTTTACCGATTTAATGTTTTTCGATCCTGAAACAAATACATCAGGTCTGACAGGTAGTGCTCAGTCATATCCATTGTCAAGAATAATTTCTACAGGGATAAATGTTTCATTCTAACTAAAAAATTAAAATAATTATGAAAAATATAATTAAATTATTTATTCTAAGCGCAATTCTGTCTTTCTCATCATGCGACGAGTATTTAGAGAGAACACCTTTAGATGAAGTTTCTGAGGCTACTTTTTATAGTACTCCATCAGACTTGCAAGCTGCAGTTAGTGGCTTCTACAACGATTTGCCAGGCTGGGCAGCATTATCCATCGGGTTTAATATTTTACCCGATATGTATTCGGATATGGGAACTGCTCAGGAACCCAGTAACCGGTTAAGCGGTTTAAGTTATGAAGTGCCAACGTCAGCTTCAAATAGTGTTTGGAGTTGGGATGAGGTTCGCGAGGCCAACTGGTATCTGGCTCATGTTGACCAGGCCGTTGGCGATGAAATACTTATAAATCAGTACATTGGTGAAGGTTACTTTTTTAGAGCTTATTATTACTTTGAGTTATTAACCAGGTATGGCGACCTGCCTATTTTCCCAGAGTATTTTGACAATTCCAACGAGGAATATATTTATGCTGCACGAGCTCCGAGAAATGAAGTAGTTGAATTTATGCTTTCTGATCTTGACATGGCAATCTCGTTAATGCAGTCGTATCCCGACATCTCAGGTCATCCACGAATTAATAAAGAGGTGGCTCAGATGTTTAAGGCAAGGATCGCTTTATACGAAGGCACATGGGAAAGGTATCATGCCGGAACTGAATTTGGAGTGAGCGGCTCTGATGGATCGGCTTTCCTGCAAATTGCAGCCGATGCTGCTGAAGACCTAATCGACGCTGGCGTATTCTCTTTATTTGGCGACTATAAGGCTTTGTTTAATCAAATGAGTTATAGCAACAATAGCGAGGTAATGCTTTGGAGAGATTACAACTCAATTGACTTGAGTATTGCCAATGTATTGCAACAACAATGGCCAAACAGATGCGGATATACCAAATTTGCAATCGACAGTTATTTATGTACTGATGGAGATCCGATTTCTGTTAGTCCGCTTTACGAGGGAAATAAAGATTTATCGACTATTGAAAATAATCGTGATCCGCGACTGGCAGCATTAATTATGGTTCCGGGCGATTTGGAAGAAATAAAAGCTGATGGTTCTGAAGTTTATTGGGAGTACCCGGATTTTAATGCAACCAATACCAGCTTAACCGGATATGAGTCAGAGAAATTCAGAAACGTTCATTACGATGAGAAATACGGTGATTTTACAGAGGACTCGCCACGAATTATTTTTAGATATGCCGAAGCTTTATTGATCTATGCTGAGGCTAAAGCAGAACTGGGATCAATTTCTCAAAGTGATCTGGATAAGTCTGTAAACCTATTGCGCGAACGTGTAGGTATGCCGCACATCACTTTAGGGGCAATTACAGCCGATCCTGATTGGCCGGACTACGGCTACACCTTATCAGATATTTTATATGAAATACGAAGGGAGCGCTCTGTTGAATTAATGGCTGAAGGATTTAGAGCTGATGATTTGTACAGATGGAGAGCCCACTCATTATTTGATGGCGATCAGCCCAGAGGTGCGTATTTGGAAGATGGAATTGTTAATACAACCTTGGATATAGCCAATGCTAATGTAGACGCTGATGGTTTTCTTCTACCATTTGCGAGCACTGGTAATTATAATTTCGACGAATCTAAAGCATATTTACAGCCTTTACCTTTAGATGAATTGCAGTTAAACGAAAACCTCGAACAAAATCCAGGTTGGTAAAAAATATAACCTTTCGCATAGGTTTAGTTTAGTTTGTTAGTTAAACTAGGGGGAGCTTGTCTCCCCTTTTTTCCAAAAAAGAAACAGAACCCAAGAAGGTCGGGTTAAATAAATAATATAATGATTATTACCTTTTTAAAAAGCAAAATACTCCTATGGTTGTGTTGCTTTTTTATCTTTTTTACAGCCTGTAAAGTGGCTGATAAAAAGCAAGTAAAACAACCCAATATCTTATTTCTGTTCACCGATGACCAACGTTACGGAACAATTGGCGAATTGCATCACGATCCGGTGCAAACACCCAACATCGATCGCCTGGTAAAAAGTGGTGTTACATTTACCAACTCTTATATCTTAGGCGCACCACACGGAGCAGTATGTTCGCCGAGCCGCGCTATGCTTATGACCGGTCGTCATTATTTTAATCTGCCCGCCAACGTTTATGCCCAATGGACAGTTCCCGTTAGCGAACGCGGAAAATGCGATTTTATAACCTTTCCGGAGCATTTTAAAAACAATGGCTACCAAACTTTTGCCACCGGAAAACAACACAATGGTACGCCATGGCTTGAGCGTGGATTTGACCACTGTAAATCGGTGTACCTTGGTGGAATGACCAAACATTTCGGTACACTGGTGAAAGATTTTGAACCAGCTTCAGGTTGGTCGGAACCTTACTCTGACAAAGAAAAATTTTCGAGTGAGGTATTTGCAGATGCAGCTATTGGATTTATGCAGCACCGAAGCACCGATAAGCCATTCTTAATGTATGTGGCTTTTACTGCTCCACACGATCCGCGTACCGCTCCCGAAGAATTTCATAATATGTATGCACCGGAAAAAATGCCTGTGCCGGAAAACTTTAAACCCGGTCATCCTTTTCCCATCGCCGATATGCACATTCGCGACGAAAAACTGGCAGCATTTCCAAGGACAGAAAACGAAATTAAAAAGCATATTTCTGATTATTACGCCATGATTACTGCCACTGATGTTCAAATTGGAAGAATACTGGACGAATTGAAAAAATCAGGCGAAGCAGAAAACACCATCATTATATTTTCTGGCGATAATGGACTGGCAGTTGGACAACATGGCCTACTTGGCAAGCAAAATTTATACGAACACAGTATTAAAGTGCCACTTATTTTTTGTGGACCTGGTATTCCTGAAAATCAAAAACGGAACACGCTGGTGTACCTGCACGATGTTTTCCCAACTTTATGTGGACTTACCAATCTGGAAATTCCTGAATCAATTCAAAGCAAGGATATCAGTCCGGTTATTAAAAATAAAAAAGAAACTGTTCGCGAAACCTTGCACTTTGCCTACAATGCCTGGCCCGGCGATGTAAAACGCGAAAAAGAAGGTCAGCCTTCTGATAGGGGGGCTAACCGCGCTATTCGTAAAGGCGACTGGAAATTAATAATCAGCAGCAAGGAAGGGGTGGAAACTCAACAGCTCTTTAACCTGAAAGAAGATCAGTGGGAGTTAAACAATTTGGCGAATGAAAAAGAGTACGCTGAAATAAAAGAAGAACTGATAGCAGAACTTAAAAAATTGATTTCAGAAACAGGAGATCCGGCAAAATTACACAAAGATGAATTTGGTTTATATGACGAATAATTAAAACATGAACCGGAAGAATAGAGCTCTGCGCTTCGTGCTTCCATCTTTTTACTTTAAAAATGAACCCAACTAAAAAAAAATCAGTATTACACAGAATATGTTTTTATTTTCTGCCGGTATTAATGTTGCTGGTTACCGAAAAAATAAAAGCACAAGACAATCAGGAACTTACGTGGGATGAACTTGCAGGTAACTATGAATGCCCCGGGTGGTTCCGCGATGCCAAATTTGGTATCTGGTTCCACTGGGGGCCTCAGGCAGTTCCCGAGCAGGGAGGTGGCTGGTATGCCCGTCATATGTACATGAAAGATGTAGGCCGTCAGAAATTTGGTAAAATGGCCCGACCATACCACGAACAAACTTACGGACACCCCTCTGAATTTGGATTTAAAGATGTAATTAACACCTGGAAAGCCGAAAATTTTAACGCCGAAGCATTAGTGAAATTCTCAAAAGAAAACGGTGCAAAATATATTGTCGCTTTGGCCAATCATCACGATCATTTCGACCTTTGGAATTCAACCTATCATGAATGGAACTCGGTGAACGTTGGCCCGAAAAAAGACATCATTCGTGAGTTTGCAGCAGCAACACGTAATGCCAAACTTAAGTTCGGAGTCACCAGTCACGACGACCGTTTTCTGAATTGGTGGCTACCGGCCTTTGGAGCCGATGAAACCGGAGAAAAAGCCGGTGTACCCTACGATGGACGCTTGACAAAGGAAGATGGAAAAGGCCTTTGGTGGGAAGGACTCGACCCGGCCGATTTATATGGCCCCGCACCTGAAGACCGAACACCCGAAGTAATTAACGCTATTAAACAAAACTGGGAAAAGCGCCATAAACAATTGGTTGACGATTATAAACCAGATTTATTATACAACGATGGCCTTAATTTTTCGTATGGGCAGCACGGCAAAGAGGTGGTGCGGCGCTTGTATAACAATAGTCTGAAAGAGAATGGGAAAATTGATGCCGTAATGCTTCTTAAAAGATTGGAGCCCGGAACGGTAAATGAAGTGGAGTCGGGAGGAAGTAATACTTTGCGTGAATATCCCTGGCAATCGGAAATTACTTTTACCGATTGGTTCTACAAAAAAGACCGCCATTTAACACACAATGCCACTACTATTCTGGAAATGTTAATTGATGCGGTGAGTAAAAACGGAAACTTGTTGCTAAGTATGGAATTAAATCCGGATGGCAGCATACCTTCGGAAATTAAAGAGGAAGTTCTAAAAGTTGGCGACTGGCTAAAAATTAACGGAGAAGCCATTTACGGAACACGCCCCTGGAAAGTATTTGGCGATGGGAAAGGTGTGCGTGGCGAATCAGTAGAAACCGTGGTTGGCGAACTTCGAAATGCCACAGAAAATCAGAAAAAGGGTGAGCATTTTAACCAGCGTACAACGGCCACACCGGCATTTGCCCACGACGAAGTGCGCTACACCACAAAAGGCACAGATTTTTACATTATAGTAATGAATCCTGCAGGCGGCAAATTTGCCATCCCTTCGCTTGGAAAAAATAGTGATGTTAATCCTAGCGAATTAATTGCCCTTACCCAATTGTACGATGGCCGGGAAATTACCTTCACACAAAACTTTGCAAGTTTGGTAGTTAATATACCTGCTGTAAACGGGAAAAGCTACCCTGTTGTACTAAAAGCAAAGTTTAAAGACGTGCAGTTTTAATCAGGAAAATCAAGATAAAATGTTGCTACAAAAATCATATTTTCGAAAGATTGTTGGACTTCTCTGTCTGGCTACAATTATTTTTTCAGGCAGAGCACAGGAAACTAAACTTCCTTACCAAGACGAGTGCCTGAGTATTGATGAGCGTGTTAACGACCTCATTTCGCGAATGACTTTAAAGGAAAAGGTTTCGCAAATGATGAATAAAGCACCGGGGATTCCGCGTTTAGATGTTCCTGAATACGAATGGTGGAACGAATGTTTACATGGTGTGGCCCGTGCCGGCGAAGCAACGGTTTTTCCACAGGCCATTGGTTTGGCGGCTACCTGGGATCCACAGCTCATTTACGAGTCGGCAGTGGTTATTTCAGACGAAGCCCGTGCAAAACACCACGAAGCACAACGCAATAATTCCTATAAAAGATACGAAGGTTTAACTTACTGGACTCCCAACGTAAATATTTTTCGCGATCCGCGCTGGGGCCGTGGACAGGAAACTTACGGAGAAGACCCGTACCTGACTGCCCGCATGGGAGTTGCTTTTGTAAAAGGGCTTCAGGGCGACGATCCGGAATATTTAAAACTGGTAGCCACGCCAAAACACTTTGCCGTACATAGTGGCCCCGAGCCGGAAAGACATTTTTTTGATGCTGCCGTTAACGAACGCGATTTCTACGACACCTATCTGCCGGCTTTCGAAGCCTGTATAAAAGAGGCCAATGCCTACTCGGTTATGGGTGCCTACAATCGTACCAACGGTGTACCTTGTTGCGCCAGCCCGTATTTACTTACCAAAATTCTACGCAACGACTGGGGGTTTGAGGGGTACGTGGTTTCCGATTGTAACGCCATTCGCGATGTGCACGATTATCACAATTTTACCGATTCGGAAGAAGAGGCTGCGGCGGTGTCAGTTCTGGCAGGGTGCGATTTAAATTGCGGTTACCGCTATGCCTATCTTGAAGGGGCTGTTGAGCAGGGATTTATTACCGAAGATGAAATTGATGTATCATTAAAAAGGCTTTTTGTAGCGCGTTTTAAACTGGGGATGTTTGATTCGCCCGAAAATGTGCCTTATGCCAAAATCCCTATGAGCGTGGTAAGCTCAGAAAAACACCGAAAACTGGCGCTTGAAACGGCACGGAAATCAATGGTTTTGTTGAAAAACGAAAACGAAACATTGCCATTGAAAAAAGATATTAAATCGATTGCTGTTATTGGTCCAAATGCCAATAACCTGGAAGTTTTGCTGGGCAACTACAACGGTTTTCCGGCAAAATACAGCACTCCGCTTGAAGGTATAAAAAGTAAGGTTTCAAAAGACACAAAAGTATATTTCGAAACAGGGTGCGAATTAATTGATACAGCATCTTCTGCATCGCTTATTCCGGCTGGATTTTTGAGTTTTAACGGAAAGCAGGGATTACAAGCCAGCTATTTTAATAACCACGATTTTTCGGGGAATGCTCTTGAAACGCGTGTTGAAAAAGGCGTTAACACCAATTGGAATGCTAATCCGGTTAAAGGATTAAACCTGAGAGAATTTGCAGTTCAATATGACGGTACAATTAAAGTAGCTGTTTCGGGAGAATATGAATTGGGTGTGCATGCCAGCGGTGGTTTTCAATTCTCGGTAGATGGTAAAGTAGTAATTGACAATTTTGAAGCGCCCAAACGCAGGTTGTTACTCCAAAGCGTGTACCTTGAAAAAGGAAAAGAATACGCTATCCATATTGAATACAAGCACAAAGGCGTTCCTTCTAAATTAAAGCTGATGTGGAAAACACCGGGTAAATCATCTTACGAAAAAGCTATTGAAATTGCCGATAAATCGGATGTGGTTGTTTTTGTAGGTGGCATTTCACCCGGAGTTGAAGGCGAGCAAATGCGCGTTGATTGGGACGGCTTTGATGGTGGCGACAAAACAAATATTCAACTGCCAACCGTGCAGAAAGAATTAATTAAAAAACTGCACGCTACTGGAAAACCCGTGATTTTGGTTCTGTTAAATGGTAGTGCATTGGCTATAAACTGGGAAAATGAAAACCTGCCAGCTATTCTGGAAGCCTGGTATCCCGGCGAATTGGGCGGAACCGCTATTGCCGATATTCTTTTGGGCGATTACAATCCTTCGGGGCGCTTGCCGGTAACCTTTTACAAATCAGAAAAAGACTTGCCTCAGTTTGTTAATTATGCCATGAAAGGCAGAACTTATCGCTATTTTAAGGGCGAAGCCTTGTATCCTTTTGGTTATGGCTTAAGCTTTACAAATTTCGAGTATAAAAATATTACCTTGTCGAAAGAGAAGATGGCAGCAAATGATTCATTGCAGGTTACTGTTGAAGTAAGCAACAATGGTAATTATAAAGGCGATGAAGTTGTTCAGCTTTATATTAGTGATGTTGAAAGTGATGAAGTTCGTCCGTTAAAAAGCTTAAGGGGAATTAAACGAATCTCACTTGAACCCGGAAAATCAACAATGGTTACTTTTTCCGTGAAATCAGAAGACCTCGCGTTTTTTGATATTCAGCATGATAAAAAAGTAGTGGAGCCGGGTGTGTTCGAAATAGGAGTAGGGCCTTCTTCGGCTAAATTGAATAAGCAAAGTTTTGAAATTAAATAATACAAAGGGAAATAAAATGTTAGCAAAGTTAAAATCGTTTGTATTGGCGTTTGTTGCTGTTTCTGCCTTTACGGGGTGCAAAACCGAAAAAAGTGAGGCACAAAAGCAACCCAATATATTGTACATTATGGCCGACGATCACACCGGGCAGGCATGGGGAATTTACGGCGGAATTTTAAAAGACTATGTTTATGCGCCAAATATTAGTCGCCTGGCTGAGGAAGGTTGTGTGTTGGATAACTGTTTGGTGTCGAACTCCATTTGTACGCCAAGCCGTGGTACTATTTTAACCGGACAATACAGCCATATTAACGGAATTAAAACATTGAGTGGTTCGTTGTATCCCGAGCAAAATAACATTGCTAAAGTTTTAAAAGAAGCAGGTTATCAAACCTCGGTAATTGGAAAATGGCACCTGAAAAAAGAGCCAACCGGATTCGATTATTATTGTGTTCTTCCCGGGCAGGGGCGTTATTGGGATCCAATTCTAAAAACCAAAGAAAACTGGGAAGATGCACATGAAGGAGGAACAGCTTATGAAGGATTTAGTACCGATGTAATTACCGATAAAACTATTGAGTGGCTCGAAGGTATTGATAAAAACAAACCATTTATGGCGATGTGTCATTTTAAGGCAACACACGAGCCCTGGGATTATCCCGAGCGTTTCAGCCATTTGTATCGCGATCAGGAGATTCCAATTCCAGGTTCGTTTTACGATCAGGGAGCTGACGATACCGGCCGTTCATTTAAAGGCCAATCGGTTGATAACCTGAAAAAACGTTACCTGCAAGCCTCAGCTAATCCCGACGATACTCCTGGTTTCATGAAGTATCCTGAATTACCTTTTTCGGTTGATGGATTAACAAACAACGACGCACGTTACAAAACCTACCAAAAATATGTGAAAGATTTTATGCGGTGTGGTGCCGCTATCGACGATAATATTGGAAAGCTATTGAATTATCTGGATGAAAACGGTTTGGCAGAAAACACTATTGTTATTTATACCGCTGACCAGGGCTACTACCTTGGTGAACATGGTTGGTTCGATAAACGGATGATTAACGAAGAATCGGTACATATGCCATTTGTAATTCGTTATCCCAAAGAAATTCCTGCCGGCACACGAAACGACGATATTATTGAAAATGTGGATTTCTCAGCTTTGTTTGCCGATTATGCAGGAGTTGATTATCCGGGAGCAATGCAAGGGCATAGCTTTCGCGAAAACCTGAAAGGAAACACGCCCGACGATTGGCGCAAATATGGTTATTATCGTTACTGGGAACACCAAACCATTCGTCCGGGGCACTTCGGAATTCGCGGCGAACGGTACAAACTGGCTTTCTTCTACGGAAATGGTTTTAAAAGCAACAAGTACGAAGAGGGCGAAGAAACAGGACGTTACTGGGACTTTTATGATTTGGAAAAAGATCCGAACGAATTACACAATGCCTACAACGATCCGGAATATCAGGAAATAATTGCAGCAATGAAGCTGGAGATATTGAACCAACGGGAATTGCTTGGCGACACCGATGCCGATAATCCGGAGATTTTGGAGATAATTACCGAACACTGGAACGACTAAAAAAATTCACGCAGGTAACGCAAATAATCGCAGATGTATTTTTAATTCATCAGCCGCGTAAATTTGCTAAATCAGCGTATAAAAGTTTTAAAAATGAACAAATTTAAAAGCATATCATTTTGGGGCATGATATTATCGCTGGCAGTCGCATTTGCCTTCACCCAGAAAACTCACAATTCTAACGTCACTCAGAGCGAAGTCCAAAGGCCCAACATTATTTTAATCGTGGCCGATGATTTAGGTTATGCAGATTTATCGTGCTATGGCAGTAAAACCATAAATACACCCAACCTCGATAAACTGGCAGCTGAAGGGATCCGGTTTACCGATTTCCACTCCAACGGCCCGGTATGCAGCCCCACGCGGGCAGCCCTGCTCACCGGAAAATACCAGCAACGCGTAGGTATTGATGGTGTTGTTACAGCCAAGCATGATCGTCATAAAGGATTGGCTCCCAATGAAAAAACATTTGCCGAAACCTTTAAAGAAGCGGGTTACGTTACAGGAATGTTTGGGAAATGGCACGTTGGCTACGAAACAAAATTTAATCCCATCAACCAGGGATTTGATGAGTACATTGGTTTTGTTTCCGGTAACGTTGACTATCATTCGCATGTCGACCAGGAAGGATACGAAGACTGGTGGACCGGCGACAAACTTGTAAAAGAAGAAGGCTATTCAACCGACTTGATTACCAGACATTCGGTTGATTTTATCAAGCGGCACAAAGAGGAGCCTTTTTTGCTATACATCCCGCACGAAGCGCCTCACGGACCGTTTCAGGGGCGGAATTCAAAACCTCAACGAAAAGTACGGGAACAGGAAGGAGCTGATTTCATAATAAATCCTCCTGAGGAAAATAGGGCTGAGATTTATAAAGAAATGGTGGAGGTAATGGATGAAGGAATAGGTGTAGTTCTTAACACCCTGAAAGAGTTAAACCTGGATAAAAACACCTTTGTGTTTTTTTGTTCCGACAATGGAGGAACTTCACGTTGTGGAGATAACGGAAAATTAAGGGGATATAAAGCAAGTCTTTGGGAAGGTGGACATCGCGTGACTGCAATAGCCTGGTATCCCGGAGTAATTGCTCCTAATCAGATAAATGATGAAACGCTCTTAACCATGGATCTTTATCCAACTCTTGCTGAAATGATTGGGGCGGAAATCCCGCAAAATATTGATGGTGTAAGTATTAAAAATCATTTGCTGAAAGGAGAGGACATGCCCAAACGCGATTTATTTTGGGGATATGCCGGCAGAGCAGCCATGCGCAGGGGCGATTGGAAACTGATGCTTTCCAAACCTGATGCAGAACCGATGTTGTACAATTTGAAATCAGACCTCGAAGAAACCAATAATGTAGCGAATGAAAATCGGGAATTGGTTAAGGAAATGCTTGTAAAATTGAATACCTGGAAAAAAGAAGTAAAGTCAGAAAAATGAATAAAAGTAAATTAGTATTAGCAATTATCCTGGTATTATCAGCTTGGTGGTCATGTGACACAGGAGGTGAATCAACAAAGTTTCATTTGATTTATGATGAACCTGCCGATAAATGGACAGAAGCTCTGCCTATTGGCAACGGACGTTTGGGCGCCATGATTTATGGAGAAGTTCAGCAAGAACATATTCAGTTTAACGAAGAAACCCTGTGGACCGGCGAACCACACGATTATTCGCACAAGGGGGCAAGTAATTACCTCGATGAAATAAGACAATTGTTAGCGGATGGCAAACAACGCGAAGCGCAAAACCTGGCATCCGAAAAATTTATGAGCGTTCCGCTCCATCAGAAAGCGTATCAGCCTTTTGGCGATATACTTATCGATTTTCACGATCATGAGAATTTCAGTAATTATTCCCGGGCATTGGATATTGAAAAGGCAATTTCTACCGTTTCGTACCAGGTGGATGACACAAAATTTATACGCGAAGTTTTTGCCAGTCATCCCGACCAGGTAATCGTCATTCATTTAACTTCCGATAGAAAAAAGGCGCTAAATTTCGATGTGCTGATGGATGCCCTTCACGAGCAAAAAACATTGGTTGCACGCGAAAATACAATGGAATTGGAGGTAAAAGTTAAAGATGGAGCACTGTATGGAGTGGCTGTGGTTAAAGTAGAAACCAACGGAAAAGTGAATGCCGGTGACAGTAAGCTTCACATCACAGAAGCATCAGAAGCCACAATTTACCTTTCTGCCGCAACCAACTACATAAACTACAATGACGTAAGTGCGGATGCCAAAGCATTGGCAAACAACAAGCAGGAACAGGCTGGTTCGAAGAAATACACGCAAATTAAAGCGGACCATATTGCCGATTATCAACAACTTTATAATCGTTTTAAAATTGATTTTGGCGATAATGGTCAATCAGCTGTGGCCACCGATAAACGGATTGTAGAATTTGGGAATTCAGCCGAAGATCCGCAGTTGCTGGCACTCTAT
>NZ_JBFHGM010000104.1:0-15821 GCF_041583095.1 Draconibacterium sp. | reverse complement strand
GAAGCTCATGGCAAAATACTTGAAGTTTATATCATTCGTTTTCATACTTGTACTTTCGGTCTGATTATTGGCAAATTTGCCTTCCAAACCAAACTCGAAAATAAAGTTGAGCGAATCAAGCGATGTGTAACTGGCGGGGTTGGCCGCATTTATTTGCATGTTGTATCTGCTTGCAAGGCTTGCTCCTCCCATTGCCGACGAACGTCCGAGCGAATAGGGTTGCAAATCACCAAGACCATAACGCGAATACGGCGATGTGGTATTATTATTAAACTGTGCAAACAATACAGCCGGGAAAAATAATAACCCGGCGATCAAAAAACTTACTCTATTTAGTCTCCCCATTATGTTGTAAAATGCGGTTTAAACCAATGCTGGTTAAATTAAAGTGTACAAAGAAAGAATTTTTTAATTTGTTATCAAAAAATTCGGCATCGCCCCCGGTCATAATAACTTTTAAATTATTATAATTTTCCTTAAATGAGGTAATTGCATGGTCTACTTCGAATACCATACCGTGTTGTACACCGGCTCTAATTGCCTGCTCGGTTGTTTTTCCAATTAGTTGTTTAATAACTCCCTTTTCTACTTTAGGAAGTTTTCCAGTAAACTGGTTTAATGCCTTAAAGCGCATCTCCAAACCAGGTGAAATATTTCCGCCCAGGTATTTACCATCGGCGGTTAACAAATCGTAGGTAATTGCTGTTCCGGCATCAATAACCAAAACATTTGTTTCGGGATACAGCTCGAAAGCTCCTACAATTGCCGCAATGCGGTCTTTTCCCAATGTTTCTTTCGACTCGTAACAGTTTTCTACAGGCAAAGGCGTGGTGGCATCCAGTTCAATAAATACCGTGAACTGTTTGGTAAGGGCAATTTTTAATTCATCGGAATAATCTTTTACCGACGAAAGAATTGCACTATCCAACCCCTCGTATTCTTGTTTTAATAAAGCGATTAACGCAGGCGAAAAGGCATCAACCGACACCGTTTTTACCACCTCGTTTTTCGTACAAACCGAATACTTTGTTCGCGTATTGCCTATATCTATTACAAGATTCATTAGTCAATTATACGCTGACTGATGTCGAGTGCTTTTACCGAATGTGTTAATGCACCAATCGAAATATAATCAACGCCGGTATGCGCCACTTTGCGAATACGTTTTATGGTCATATTTCCCGATGCTTCAATTTTCGCACGACGATCGATAATATCAACACACTCTTTCATCATCGACGAACGCATATTGTCGAGCATGATAATATCAACGTCGGCAGCCAGCGCTTCTTTTACCTGGTCGATGGTTGTGGTTTCGACCTCGATCTTGATACTTTTAGGAATTCTTTTACGAATAGCATCAACAGCCTTTGTTATGCTTCCGGCCACCTGAATGTGGTTGTCTTTAATCATTACCATATCGTACAAACCAAAACGGTGGTTCGAAGCACCTCCCATCCGAACCGCGTACTTATCAAGGTAACGGTATCCGGGTAAGGTTTTTCGGGTATCCAGTATCTCTACTTTTGTTCCTTCAATTTCTTTCATACATAGGTTGGCATAACTTGCAATACCCGATAAACGCTGCAAAAAGTTAAGCGCTTTTCTTTCGCCGGTTAACAACGCACGGTAGGTACCCTTAAACTCGGCAATAACATCGCCAGGTACAACATGGCTGCCATCAGGCATAAATACCTGCCATTTCAGATTTTTGTCGAATTTTCTGAAAACCATTTCTGCTACCTCTAAACCGGCTACAACTCCCTCTTCTTTAGCAACAAATTGTGCCGTTTTTATAACATTGTTATCAATCAGGTTATTTGTAGTTATGTCTCCGTCGCCAATATCTTCGGCATACGCCATGTCGAACAGAACTTCGGCCGATTTTAATGTTTTCTCATCCATCATAGCTTTACTTTCTTATGGGTTCAAACTCAATGTTTTTGTTTTTTTGTTGAATAATATGTGTTTTAAAATCAGGATTCTCCTTCTGAAAATCTTCCCGGATGTGTCCTCCGCGGCTCTCTTCGCGAATCAGTGCCGATTGCGCAATGAGTTTGCTGATGAGCGACATGTTCCTGATCTTAATTAAATTATATTCGTGTTGATCGATGTCGAATTCTGAAACAATTTCAGAAAGACGGCTGAGTGCCGCTTCCAGGTCTTCCCTGTTTCTGACAATACCCAGCTTTTTCGACATAATTTGCGCCAATTCATTCTGGTACTTCAGAAATAGCTGCTCGTTACTGGCATCCAACGTTACCGGCTCGGGCTTTTCGAGCAAATACTCCGGGGCCACCAGTTTTGCTGCTTTTTCGCTGGCACGTTTCCCAAAAACCAAACATTCGAGCAGGGAATTACTGGCCAAGCGATTGGCTCCCATCACTCCGGTTGATGCTGCCTCGCCGCAAACAAAAAGTCCCGAGATATTTGTTTCGGCATCGAGATTGGTACGGATTCCGCCAA
Source organism: Draconibacterium sp. (assembly GCF_041583095.1). Lineage (NCBI taxonomy): Bacteria > Pseudomonadati > Bacteroidota > Bacteroidia > Marinilabiliales > Prolixibacteraceae > Draconibacterium > Draconibacterium sp. Next base: position 13,355 of record NZ_JBFHGM010000104.1, on the reverse strand, counting down.
CCATATAATGCGCCGCCGGAGCAATTGGTAAATTATCTTCGGTTAAATCGAAACCAAATTCCCGTAAATGCCTGTCGATATTTTTAAAGCGGTTCCTGATCTTTTCCTTATCCAAATGTTTTAACGACAAAAAGATATGCTCCTCATCTGATTTTTGAATCTGCCGGAAAATACTGTAGGCAACCACATCGCGTGGTGCCAGTTCGGCCAGCGGATGAATATCTTTCATAAAACGCTCGCCCTTCGAATTCAGCAACCACGCGCCTTCGCCACGAACTGCTTCGCTAATCAGATAAGCTTCTTTTCCCGGCAGGTATAAAGCTGACGGGTGAAACTGAACAAATTCGAGGTCGGCCAGCCGAGCTCCGGCATCGTAAGCCAGTGCAATTCCATCGCCGGTTGCTGTGTGCGGATTTGTTGACCGGGCAAAAACCCGCGACATACCTCCCGTTGCAACAATTACGGCTTTGGTTTTGAATATGATATTTTCGCTGGTTTTAAAATCGTAAGCCTGAAGCCCGACAATAGTTTCGTTGTGTTTCAGCAGTTTTACGGCCACTACATACTCAAAAGCCTCTACATTCTTTTTTTGCTGAATAAGATGCAGTTTAAACAACGTCAATTCTTTTCCGGTGGCGTCGCCGCCTGCATGTAAAATGCGTCGTTTGGTATGTCCGCCTTCAAGCCCCAATACAAATTCGCCATTTTTCTTATCGAACTGCATACCCAAATCGATGAGTTCCTGAACACGTTCGCGACCTTCGTTCACCAAAACCTCTACCGCATCGTGGTCGCAAATACCACGTCCGGCAACCAATGTGTCGTGTGCATGTTGTTCAGGTGAATCCTCGTCGGCAATGGCTGCTGCAATTCCTCCCTGCGCATAATACGAATTACTGACATCAAGCTGCGACTTGGTAACTATCGCAACGCGTCCGTATTTTGAAGAGTGATAAGCAGCCGACAAACCTGCCAGCCCACTTCCTATTACAACCGTATCAAATTCAAGTATTTGCATCTGTTTTCTATGCTTCCAGCAAACAAGCCTGCAAAGTTAGCATTTCTTTTAAGCAAATACCTATATTTTATCACTTAGGTTTTTCATTGCGGCGAAGGCAATCCCTCGCCCCAAAAAATGATACTTGATTTCCAATAAATCTTAGAATTTCCTCACCTTACTTTTTCATCCGGCAAATAATCGGGACGAATTGGGGTAAAAACCTCCAAAACCTTGGCATCTTCCAACACTTCAACCTGGTGCTCAATAGTTGAGGGGATACACCAACTGTCGCCGGGTTCGGCAATTACCCACTCATTGCCGATACGAAAATTCAACCTCCCGGAAATAAGATAACCGGTTTGTTCGTACGGATGGCTGTGCGGCGGCAATTCACTTCCCTTTTGTAATTCAAATTCACACATAATCGATTGCTCTTCAAAAGCCAGTGGCCTCATTTTTACACCGGGCAATAAGCTTTTATACGATCGGAAATTGCTCTTGGTAAACATCTTATATACTTTTGTGTTTTTGCTAATCTAAAATAGTTATTATTGAATTAAACCAAGCATTAATAAAAAGGTCTTTTAGGTACTTGTATTGAGACGGTAGAGGTTAAATATAGGCGATTAATGTGTCGTTTTTACAAAATAAAATTTGTTACATTAAAAAATTAATGATTTTTGTGCTCGCCATTAAACCTATGTTGAGTATAAATTTAAATAAAATAGCCATGAGTTGGAGAAAGACTACGTTCATTGTTGTTGCCCTTATTGTTTTGTTAGGAGGAGCAGCAGCACTATCAAAACTGTTCGTTTCAATGAAACCGGAGCAACCCAAAAGGCCCGATGTTGAGATGAAACGATCGGTAAAAGTGGAAACAGTTAACTATTCAGAAATTACTTCACCACTTTCGCTTCCGGGAGGCCGTGCCGTATCGGGCAGCGAAGTGTTACTGGTTGCCGAAGCATCAGGAAAAATCGAACCGGGCGCCGTTGTTCTTCGTAAAGGCACATCCTTTAAAAAAGGACAGTTGCTTGCCGAAATTTACAAAGACGAAGTGGAGTTGGCCTTAAAAGCCCGCAAAGCAAAGTTTTTAACAACAATGACATCGTTGTTGCCCGACATGAAAGTAGATTTTCCGGATCAGCTAAATGCCTACGAAACATTTTTCAGAGCCATTGATCTGGATGGCGAACTACCTGAAATGCCGGTGGTAAAAGATGAAAAACTTAAAGTATTTTTAGCCAGCCAGGGCGTACTAACAGAATATTACGGTATAAAACAGGATGAGAAAAAATTGAAACGCCACACGCTTTATGCGCCTTTCGACGGAACATTTACCCAGGTAAATTACGAAATCGGATCGTACGTAAACACCGGCGGACAAATTGCACGAATGATCCGTACCGATCATGTAGAGATAGAGGTTCCGGTTCCAAACGATGACAGCGAGTGGATAAAAATTGGCGACAAAGTGTGTATTCATTCCAATCTCGACGATTCACAAATTACCGGCAAAGTGGTACGAAAATCAAATTTTGTTGAAGCAGAAACACAATCACTTAGCGTTTTTGTTCAGGTGGGTCAGGCCGACTCTGACAAGGTTCTTCCGGGGCAGATCTATGAAGTAACTTTCCCCGGACAAAAAATTGCCGATGCCATGGAAATTCCACGTGGTGCAGTTTTTAACTCAAGTACTGTTTATGTTGTTATCGATGGCGAACTGAAAAAACGTGAAATAAACGTGATAAAACGCAACGAAACAACACTGATTTTTGATGGTTTGCCGACAGGAAGCAAAGTGGTTTCGGAACCACTTATCAATGTAAAAGAAAATACTCCGGTTAATATTCTGGGCGAAGAAGGCAACAACAAGCCAAAACGCGGAAACCAGGCTAAACCTCAATAGAGAAAGGAGACAGATCAATGAAGAAGATAGTTGAACTATTTGTAAAATTTCCGTTTTACGCCAACCTGATCCTGCTTTTCCTTATCGTGGTGGGTAGCATAAGTTTTCTTTCGATGAAGAAATCTTTCTTCCCCGAACGCGAATCGCATATGATCACCGTTCGTGTAGCCTATCCGGGGGCATCGCCGGTTGAAATGGAAGAAGGGGTTACCTCGCGCGTTGAGGAAGCAGTCCGCGCAATTCCCGGCATATACGAAATCAATTCGGTATCGGCAGAAAACAGTGCCAGCATACGAATTGAAATTCAGCCCGGATACGATATTGACGAAGCTCTTATTGAAGTAAAAAACGCCGTTGACGGAATTTCGGCACTGCCAACTGCCGCCGAACGCCCCATTGTAGCCAAAACACGGACTACCTCGCCGGGCGCACGTTTGCTGGTTACCGGCGACGTTGATTTAATGACCCTAAAATCGTACGCCCAACTGGTGGAAGAAGATTTCCTGGGATCGGGAATTATGAGCCAGGTTACTATTTCCGGTTTCCCAAGCCTCGAAATTTCGGTTGAAGCAGAGGAGGAAGACTTACTGCGCTACGGACTAACCTTCAATGATTTACAAAATGCAATTACCAATAACAACCGCGACGTTTCGGGCGGACAACTAAGATCGAAAGATGAAGAGTTGTTGATTCGTTTGCGCTCGCGGAGTGCTGATCCGAATAAAATTGGCAACATTATTTTACGTGCCAATCCCGACGGAAGCGTGCTTCGGATTAACGATATTGCCACGGTTAAAATGAAATTCTCGGATGTGCCCAACAAAGCACTGGAGAAAGGAAATCCGCTGATCAACATCAACGTAATGAAGCTGATTACGGAAGATCTTGACGAGATTGACCAATATATCCGGGAATATGTGGAAGAATTTAATGCTGAAACACATGGTGTAAAATTGATCTACTCGCGTTCGTATCTCGAATTATTAAAATCCCGTCTCGACCTGCTTTACAGCAATGGTGGAATGGGATTAATTCTGGTAGTTCTTATTCTTGGAATCATGCTTAGTACCCGCCTGTCGTTATGGGTTGCATGGGGAATTCCGGCATCGTTTCTTGGAATGTTTATCGTGGCCAATATAATGGGAGTTACCATTAACATGATGTCACTTTTCGGAATGATTCTGGTTATTGGTATCCTGGTTGACGATGGAATTGTAATCGGGGAAAACATCTTCCAGCATTTCGAACGGGGCAAAAGCCCGATGCGGGCCGCCGTTGACGGAACAGTGGAAGTTATTCCTGCTGTAACTTCATCGGTGTTAACTACCGTTTGTGCTTTCTCGCCGCTAATTTTTATTACCGGCCGTATGGAAATGATGTATGAAATGGCAGTAATTGTAATTGCCAGTTTGCTCATTTCGTTAATTGAAGCCTTCCTCGTTCTTCCGGCTCACCTCGGAAACGAAAAAGTGTTAAACCGAAAAACATTACACCGAAAAGCAAAAGGCTTACGAAAATATACCGAAGGCTTTTTTACCTGGTTCCGCGATTATGCCTACGACCGGGTTATAAAACTGGTTCTGGAATGGCGTTACATTGTTTTGGGTATTCCGGTGGCAATGATTGTAATTACACTGGGGTTAATTGGCGGACAGCTGATTAAAACAACGTTTTTCCCGCGAATGGAATTCGACTCGTTCAATATTAACATTGCTTTTACCCCGGGTTCCGGCGAACGCCAAACCATGGAATACCTGGAACGTTTCGATAGCATTGTTTGGGTGGTAAACGAAGAGATGATGGCCGAATACAACGACACGCTGCCGATTATTGAAAACAGCATTATCAATCTGGGATCGGCATTTAGTCGCGACGAAAGTGGCGCACACTGCGGAAATATTGATGTATCGCCACGAAACTCGGAAGAAACAGGAATCAGTTCTTATGAAATTATCCGCCGGCTGAATCAGAAAATTGGTAAAGTTCCCGAAGCAGAAAAATTTACCATTGGCGCCAGCAACCGTTTTGGAAACCCGGTTTCTATCGGTTTAATGTCGAGAAATACCGAAGAGCTTGAAGCTGCACGCGATTACCTAATGGACAGGCTAATGCTATACCCACAGTTAAAAGATGTGGTTAATTCAAATGCCTTGGGTAAACAGGAAATTCTTTTGCAGCTAAAACCAAAAGCGTACATGCTTGGCCTGAACGAAACTTACATTGCCGGCCAGGTACGTCAGGCATTTTACGGCGGACAGGCACAACGCCTGCAGGTTGGCCGCGATGAACTTCGTATTTGGGTGCGTTACCCGGCCGAAGGACGCGAGCGAATTGGTCAGCTGGAAAAAATGAAAGTTAAAACGCCGCAAGGTGAATACCCCTTAATGGAGCTGGTTGATTACGATATGAAACGTGGACCGGTAAACATTAACCGTTTTAACGGAAAACGCGAAATCAGGGTAAATGCAGATATGGTTGATCCGGATGCTTCGGTTACCGAAACACTGGATTTAATTAAAGCAGAAGTAATACCTGAACTGGAAGTGCTTTACCCGGGAATTACGGTAATTTTCCAGGGCCAGCAACGCGAAAGTGAACGAAACATGAGCGACCTGGCTTTCCTTTTCCCTATGGCTTTCCTGGCCATTATCTTTATCCTCATGATCAGTTTCCGTTCGTTCGAGCAACCGATGATCATTATTATTATGATCCCGATCTCGATACTGGGAGCTGTTTGGGGCCACGGTATTCACGGCAAACCGCTATCAATTTTAAGTTTGTGGGGAATTGTGGCACTTACCGGTGTAATTGTTAACGATGCGGTGGTGCTACTTGCTAAATACAACCTTCTTATCGAGGAAGGTCTAAAAGTAAAAGATGCCATTGTTGAGGCCGGAAAATCACGGCTTCGTCCTATTATATTAACTACGCTAACCACCGCTTTCGGGCTGTATCCGCTTATTCTCGAAACCAGTTTCCAGGCGCAGTTCCTTATTCCAATGGCCATTTCGCTGGTGTATGGAGTAGCATTCGGAACTATGTTTATCCTGTTGTTTTTCCCGGCACTTATTTTGGTGCTGAACGATATCCGAAAATTTGTTCGCGAACAGTGGTACGGCAGAACATTTGAACGCGAGCACGTGGAAGTTGCATGGCAAAATGCACAACGCAAAATCGATAACAGCATTTATCACGAAGAAGATGAGGAGGAGGACACCAATGAATAAGATAGTAACTCTATTACTGATAATGGCTACGGGTTTGTTTGCACAGGCCCAGCAGCCACTTACACTTACCGATGCCATTAGCAAGGCTTTGGAGAATAACTACGACATTGTTATTGCCAAAGAAAACCAACGGATTGCCGGAATTGAAAACAACTGGGGAACAGCCGGCCGATATCCATACATCAATCTTTCGCTGGGCGACAATAATTCGCTGCGGGTAGTTGATGGCGACAATACCACCTCGATAGGACTATCGGGCGGAGCTTCGGTAAACTGGACAATTTTTGATGGTTTTTCAGTGAATATTACCAAAACCCGTTTGGAGGAGCTGGAGAACCTGTCGAAAAACAATACGGCAGTAATGGTTGAAGGCACTATTCAATCGGTGATTCTTGCCTATTACGATGTTTTGTTGCAGAAAGAAATTCTGGCAACTTATAACGAGGTAATGGCACTTTCGCAAGACCGGTATCAGAAAGCTGAGCAGCAAAGAGAATACGGATCGGCAGTTACTTACGATGTTTTACAGGCGCAAAATGCCTACCTGGCCGACCGGGCAAGTTACCTCTTGCAGGAAGTTGCCTATAAAAACTCCAAACGTAATCTGGCTTATTTAATGGCCGAAAAAGAAGCTGTTGACTACGTGTACACCGATAAGTTTGAAGCAATAACCGAGGATTACGCACTGGCTGATTTAAGAGCGCAAATGATTGAGAACAACAAAAGTTTGCAAAACCAGTACATTAATCAGCGCCTGCTCAGTAATGCAATTGCTTCAGCAAAAAGTTCTTTTTCTCCATCCTTAGGATTTACAGGTGGAGTTACCGGATCACGCTCCGGAATCAAAATTGGAGATGCCGATATGGATTGGACGAACTCGGCAAACTTTTACGGCAATTTTACACTTAGCTGGAATTTATTTAGCGGAGGAAACCGTAAACGTGCATTACAAATTGCCGAGATCGACAGCGATATTGCCGAAATTCGACTAAGCGACATGCAACACGATCTGGATAACAGTTTGGCCAATCTGTTCGAATTTTACCAGGTACGCAAAGAGTTGCTGATGGTTGCCGACGAAAACCTGGCAGCAGCACAACTTAACCTGCAAATTTCGCGCGACAAGTTTGAAGCGGGTGCAATCAACTCGTTCAACTTCCGCGATGTACAGGAAATTTATCTGCGTGCTTCGCAAGGGAAACTGGAAGCGATATACAATTTTATCAACGCACAAACATCCCTGTTACGCTTAACGGGCGTAATAGTGCAGGAATACGAATAAAAAAACGAGCCGATGGAGCATACTTCATCGGCTTGTTTATCGTTTTTTACATGGATATTATATCCTCCCAAACCTTTTGATCAACAGGAATTCCACGCCTAAGGTTTTCTTCACGCAAATAAACTACCCTTTCGCCGGGATATTTTACGGGAGTTTCAGCACTAATTAAGGCAGAGGCTTTAAAATCATCAATTATCGCAGAAATCGTACTTTCAATGGAGGGATAATTTTTTAGTTTCTTCAAGTCAATAGCTATAAAAACCTGCGAAACACCATGTTCTTTTTCTCTCTTGCTTAATTCACTGGTTGATAATCCCGCCGATAAAATTGTTGCCAATATGTCGAGTAACAATGATAATCCGGCACCTTTCCAATAACCAATTGGCAATCCTCGCATCGTTTCAAGAATTTCATCCGGTCTGTTGGTTAGCTCATTATTTTTATTGAAACCTCCGACAAAAGGAAGTTCTTTTCCTTCTGTTTTTAGTGCTTCTATTTTTCCGTATGAAAACTGTGTCATGGCAAAGTCCAAAACAATAGCTTCGGTTCCAAAAGGAACGGCAAAAACCAATGGGTTATTCCCCAGTCGGCTTTCTTTTGCTCCCCATGCCGGCATATTTCTCTCGGTATTCGTCCATCCGATAAAGACAAAACCTTTTCGGGCAGCCTGCCACCCGTAGGTTCCGCCTCGCATCCAATGGTTGGTGTTGGCAATTGCTACGCATCCAATCCCATTATCCGAAGCCAGTTTCATTGCCTGCCCTGTGCAAAACGCTGCATTGAGAGGGCCGGGGCCGAGATTGCCGTTCCACTGTTCAATGGCTCCTGCGCCACTAAACTTTTCGGGTTCAGCATCGGGTATTACAAATCCTTTTCGGATATAATCGACAAAACGGGAAAAACGATAAACACCATGCGAATAAATTCCTTCCAGACTGTTTGTAGCGAATATTTCTGCACACTTTTTTGCCTTTTCTTCCGAGAAATTGTTTTTAAGAAGGATGCGGGTAAACTCCGCTCGCATCTCAGCATATGGAATTCTTATTGTCTTCATTTATATAATTTCCCAAATACGCTTTTTATTCTTTTCCTCTTTGCTGCGAAAAGCCTCTTCCAAATCGATTCCCTTGCGGTTGGCAATGGCGCACAAATAAATAAAAATGTCTGCCAGCTCATCGGCAATTTCGGGGAAATTGGAATTTGAATCTACGAGCAATCCTTCTGATTTTCGAACGGCTTTAAACAGTTCGCCTACCTCTTCGCCCAGCAACAGGCACTTATCGATGATAGTTTGCGTGGCAAAACCCCGCTCCTGCTCCAATGCAGTAACATATTTTTGAAAATCGGCTAATTGTGGTTGATCCTTTAATGTGGGCATAGTTTTTAACTTATACTGTTTGGCGATTCTAAAATTACTTCTTGTACACAGGCTCCGGGAGAAAGTTGCAGCAACCATTCAATGGTTTTAAACAAGTCGTTGGGTTGAATCATCTCCTCGCTTTCCAAAGGTGTTCCGGCATCAAAAGCCATTTCGGTGTTTACCCAGCCGGGGCACAAAGCCGTAACTTTTATTCCCAGCGGATTTAACTCTCGGTAAAGCGATTCGCTTAAACCAACCAATCCGAATTTCGAGGCACTGTAAGCTCCACTTCCGGCAAAACCAACTTTCCCCGACCGCGATGCTACATTAAAAATATACCCGGATTTTTGTGTTTTCATTACCGGAACAACTTCTTTCAATAGTGAAAACTGAGCTGTAAGGTTGGTCTCCAGCATTTTCTCAAAGTCATCATCAGAAATATCCACTGTTCCGTCAAAATAAATTCCTGCATTGTTTACTAGAATATCGATGCTTCCATTTTCCGAAACAATTTTTGCAATGGCTTCTTTTACGGCTGGCTTATCGGTAATATCAAGCTGCAAAACTTTTGCAGTACTCCCAATCTCTTGCGCCACTTGCTCTAGGTTTTGATTGTTTCGGCCCACCAGAATGGTTTGGTAGCCCAACTGGGCCAGTCCTGTGGCAATAGCTTTACCAATTCCTTTTCCTGCGCCGGTTATAATGACAGTCTTACTTTCATTCATAAAATACAATTTGAATTTTAAAGATAGGAAGAGGAATGCAGATAACGCAGATTTTTGTTGTTTTTCCGATCAGGAGTTTACCTCCAACAAAAATCCGCTGCCATGAATATTCTTTATCTCGATGTTCGGATCGTCCTTCAAATATTTGCGCAGTTTGGTAATAAAAACGTCCATGCTGCGGGCGGTAAAATAACCGTCTTCGCCCCAAATCTTGCGAAGTGCCGTTTCGCGCGATAGCAGTTCGTTTTTATTCTGACAAAGCAGCTTCAGCAAATCAGCTTCTTTTGGCGATAACTTTTGTTTATTCCCGTTGCTACTGATTACCCTAAGTTTGGAATCAAACTCGTACATGCCAATGGAAAAAACAGTTTCATCGTTAACCGGTTGCACCGATTGTCGTTTTATAATCGCCTGTATTTTACACAGCAATACTTCGGTATCAAAAGGTTTGGTAATATAATCGTCGGCACCCACATTGTAGCCTTTCAAAATATCTTCCTTCAACGTTTTTGCGGTAAGAAAAACCATTGGGATATTTGCGTCAAGTTTTCTTATTTCTGTGCCAATTGTAAATCCGTCGATATTGGGCAACATCACATCAAGAATACAAATTTGAAAAGACCCGGATTTGAATTTATCGACCGCATATTTTCCGTCGTCAACCCAGGTAACTTCGTAGTCGTTCAACTCGAGGTACGATTTTAAAACCGCCCCAAAACTCAGATCGTCTTCCACCAGAAATATGTGTTGTGCTTTGCTCATTTACTCCCTCACAAAAGGTAAAAATACATCAAATTTGCTTCCCTTGCCGGGTTCGCTGCTCACGGAAATGGTTCCGCGATTCGCTTCCAGTACGGCTTTTACATAACTCAATCCCAGCCCAAAACCTTTTACATTGTGAATATTTCCACTGGTTTGGCGGTAAAAACGCTCAAATATTTTTGCCTGAACCGCCTTGCTCATTCCAATTCCTTTATCGCTTACCGAAACCACCACTCCCTTTTGCTGGTTGACAGTTGACACGGTAATCTCAGGTGCATCGCCGGAATATTTATTGGCATTGTCTATCAGGTTATAAACCACATTCGTACAGTGAATCCGGTCGGTGGTTACCATTGAATTAATGGCTTTTAAATCCAGTTCAATCTTACCGCCACGTTTTTCAACCTGCAATTTAATTCCCTGAACGGCGTCGCTGATCAACTCGTGCACATCAATGGTTTCCCAATGAAATTCAAAATCCTTCTTGTCGAGTCGCGCAATTGTAAGAATATCCTCCACCTGACGGTTCATGCGGGTATTTTCCTTTTTAATCATACCCGCAAAATATTTTATGCGCTCCGGATCGCCCAGCACTTTCTGATTAGTGATCGAATCAGTCGCCACCGAAATTGTTGCAATTGGCGTTTTAAACTCGTGGGTCATGTTATTGATGAAATCCGATTTCATCTCGGAAATTTTCTTTTGCCGAATAATGTAAAAAATACTGAGGGCAAAAGTCATTAAAATGATCAGCGAGAATAAAAAAGAGGCAATCAGCAACCAGTTTAGCGAGCGATAAATAAAACTGTCGCGGTCGGGAAATACAACGGCTAATTTTATGTCTTTCTGGAAAATATCGTTGGGATACAGCTGGGCCTGAAAAATGGTGTTGGCCACCTCTAATGAATCGGTTACCGGTTTTGGGAAACTCAACTCATCGCCCCGAAAAATTCCATATTCAAAATCCAGCGGGATATTGTTTTCGTCAAGCTCCTTTTTAAGCACATCGTAAATCAGGTTTTCATCAATTTTGCGCACGTCCCATGTGGCAACTTCTGTAACCACTTTGTTGGCCATTCGTTTCAGGCTGGTGGCCTTAAGTTTTACACGTTTTGAGATATCGGGAGCCAGAATCTGGAAGGTATCCAGATCAGTAAGCAGCGAATCGATCTTTACCGTACTAATGGTGTAAAGCGAGTCGGCACTTCTTATTATTGTGTCGCTTTTTACAAATACAACACTTCCCGGCTCTGGATTATCGCCGGCAATTACCACATGGCTTTTCCCTGTAGTAGAACTGCTTAGATTATACGTGTAAGACTGCACCTTGCGGCTGTTGGAATCATTATCGATATGAATTTCAATACGGGCTTCCTGATTGTCGGGCGCAAATTCGCGAATGATTCTAACAGGCCGCCGGGTTGAGTCGGTGCGCTGCCTCAAAACACGAGCCTTACCCGGCAAAACATTCCATCTCATCGTATTGTCCGAATCAGAATCAAATTCAACATCGAAATCAAAATCCTGAAGCAAATCGATTGAGTCACCGGCAAACACCATTTCGTTTACCACATCAAGATTATGCAGATCTTCCAAACGATTTACGGTTTGCTGTAGCGCCTGGTTAACACCTCGTTCAAACATCTCGTTTTTTACCCTGATGGCGTTGTTCATCCACACCAGTTGAACGGCAATAATCCCCAAAATGGAGATGCCCATCAAAACGATTAATCCGGCAAAAAGCTTTCTGTTCATGCTTCAAATATAGGCATTTACCCATGCCGATTGTAGATTTTAACTTTTCCTTAACAGATTTTAACCGACCTTTAACGGATTGATTGACAGGCCTCACCCTATATTTGTTTCGTGATTCAGAAATTGATTTTAGCGAACCGAATCAAACGTAAAACAAAATAATTTAACGACATGAAACAAGTACTATCACTTAGCGGAATTTTAGCCCTTGCCTTATTTTTCTCATCTGCCATTTCAATTAACGAAGCGCCCCAGTATCCTCCAAAAACTAAAAAGGAGAAAAAGCACATTAAAATGGTGAAGATTGGAGACGATGGCAAAAAAATGGAAATCGACACGGTAATTGAAGCCAACCAGGTTCTTGTGTGGAATGGCGACACAATTGGAGGCGGCAAAGCGTTGAGTTGGATATCGGAAGAGGATTTCGATTTTGACATGGACTTTGACATTGATGTGGAAAGCGACGAAAACGGAAATGTATTTATACTAAAGGGAGACGGAGCCTCAAAGCCAATGACATACGAGTTTAGAACCAACGACGGCGACTCGGCAAAACACATCATGATGAAAGTAATTTCGGACAACGTATCTTCTGACATTATGAAGTGGCACAGCAAAAATGATAACGAAATGCTATTTGGCAAGCCGGGATCAGCAGGCCCAAAAGTTTTTCACATCAACAAACAAAAAAGTGGAAACGTGATCGACCTGAGTGATCCGAGCATTATTTCGTTCGAGAAAAAAGAACTGAAAAACGGAAAAGAAAAGATTGTGATCGTGCGTGAAAAGCCGAGCGAAGAAGATGTTGAAGTGCATGAAGAAATTATTATGCACAACAGCGACGCGGCACCAATGATCATTCACGAAGGAATGCCGAATATGACCAAAAGAATTAAAGTAATTGCCGACGATGAAGGCCATGTTGAGATTTTGGAAAACGGCAAAACCTGGACTGTTGAGGAAAGTGATGAAGACACACAGGTAATTGAAAAAGACGGCAAAAAGATCATCATCAAAAAAACAAAAAAAGATGGTGAGATGAAAGTTGATGTGGAAGTGGAAGAGAATATTGAGGAAGAAAACTAATTCAATACAATTCCAGAAACAGCAAAGCCAGTGTAATTAACAACATTGGCTTTGTTGTTTTAGGATTAGACCAGCACTTAAATAATTTTAGTTTCGCCCTATCGGGCAGATTCTACTCTTTGGTTTAGCCCAAAGAGTAGACAGAAAACCCAAGGCTGCGCCCGCTTCCCTCGGAAAAGCTACGCGATGCCAGCTAAAATTCCTGAAACTCGTCGTACCTCCTCAAACATCAGTAATTTTTTACGCCGT
>NZ_JBFHGM010000103.1:0-15830 GCF_041583095.1 Draconibacterium sp. | reverse complement strand
TCGGACGGGTGATCTCCTCGCCCACTCGGAGTTTCCCGCTCTCACTAAGGTTTCATTTCAACTCCGGGCACCGACCAAAAGAGGCCGTACCACTGATGCAACGTCAGACACATCAGAGCGTGGCCTCGTCTGGTGAGCCGGAAAACAAGCGGTGACAGCGTTAAAAAATTACTGCTGTTTGAGGAGGAACGACGAGTTTCAGGAATTTTAGTCGGCATCGCGTAGCTTTTCCGAGTGAGGCGGGCGCAGCCTTGGGTTTTCTGTTTACTATTTGGGCTAAGCCAAAGAGTAAAATCCGTCCGATAGGACAAAAGCATGTTTCTTATGGTTGGTGGCTTATTTGAATTGATTCGGAAATTTTCCTCCACAAGAAATTTCAGGTAATCCGAAACGTCAGCCCACAACCGATATGCTTCCGCTTCCGCCAGCGAATGATGCGCTGAAATAAGATAGTCTTCATCTGCAATAAGAGCAACCGTATCTTCCATAAGATAGCCGTCATCTTCTCCCAGATAATCATCCGCTGACGGAAGATAGCCGTCATCTTCCATAAGATCAACTGTATCTTTCATAAGATTGTCGTCATCTTTTACCAGATCATCATTATATGATGAAAGATAATCCTTCGCTGACAGCAGAGAACCGTTCACTGACAGCAGATAGACTTCATCTTCTTGAAGATGAGCACTGCGACTGGAATCAATGGTACTGGAAGACGGAGGGATTGAGGGATTGAGGAACTGAAGGATGGAGGGACTGAGGAACTGAAGGATTGAGGGACTAATAGACTGTGACTGAATACTGAGACTGAGAACTTGCTCCCACGCGGAACTTTAACTTCCTTTTCTTAACTTCGCCACTAAAATTATAGAAACATGGGCAACTGGTCAGAACAACTTCACAATAAAATAGACGAACAATTACAAGGCGGCAGAGATAAAGACCTGCGCTTTTTCCGTATCGACGAGTTTAAACGTAATATCTCAAGAGTTGATGAATTTTCGAATTCCTGTCCGGTATGCAAAAAAGAACAAATTAATATTGCAGAAGCGGTAAACAACATTGCCCAGGCTGTAAACCACGTTGGCAAACCACGCCGCGAGTACGACCGGCTGATCACCCGCCTCTCAAAACACATGCAAAAAGAACACGGTTTTTACGCGCCGTACTATTTCACTTACCTTATTTCATTCTTTGGAATTATTGGCGGCTCTGTTTTGGGCTACCTGTTGATGCAATTAAACGCAGACATTAAACTCGAGCTATTCCTTATTGGTTTTTCCATCGGACTGTTGCCTACCTACATCTGGGGGCATTTAAAAGACAAAAAGCTGAGAAAAGAGAAGCGGCTTATGTAAGTCCGGTCAAAAGATATTCATGATTCTCGGGAATCACCAACAGTAATAAAAGTAAATTAACAATGCAACCTGGTACCGTTCTCAGTACTGGCTCCCCTCGTGAGGGGAGCTCCCGACAGGGTGAGGGGTAAATGTATTTACAAATAAAACACTACCCTTTTGTCTGTCGACATTTTCCCTTTCAAGGGAAAACTGCTCTTATGCAATGCTTGAGTAAAAGAGGAAGTTAGTTCAGAGAACTTTCACGACAAAAAAAAGTCTTGTACTGTTACTTTCCCCACACACTCATGACTGATATCAAGAAAATTGTAATCAAGAAATAGTTAATTTAGCGAAAAACAACTGCACAATGAAGAACACTGTTTTATTTGTACTGGCAGCACTTGTTCTGTTTGCCTGTACTGAACAACAACCAAAATTAGATTATCCTGTGACAAAAAAAGGAGACGTAAAAGACACCTATTTTGGTGTTGAAGTGGCCGACCCGTATCGTTGGCTCGAAGACGACCACTCGGCTGAAACTGCCGAATGGGTAAAGGCAGAAAACAAAGTAACTTACAGCTACCTGAACCAGATTCCGTACCGCGAAGAATTAAAAGAAAGACTTTCGTCGATATGGAACTACGAAAAAGTGGGTGCGCCGTTTAAAGAGGGCGACTGGACCTATTTTTACAAAAACAACGGACTGCAAAACCAATATATGGTTTACCGTTTTAAAACCGGAGAAGATGCATCTAATGCAGAAGTTTTTCTCGATCCGAATACTTTTGCTGAAGACGGAACAACATCGTTGGATGCCTTGAGTTTTTCGGAAAATGGTAAAATTGCCGCCTACTCGATATCGGAAGGTGGCAGCGACTGGCGCAAAGTAATTATTATAAATACCGACACGAAAGAGCAAATGGGCGACACACTGGTTGACGTAAAGTTCAGCGGTATTTCGTGGAAAGGCGACGAAGGATTTTTCTACTCGAGCTACGACAAACCTGAAGGCAGCGAACTATCGGCAAAAACCGATCAGCATAAATTGTACTACCACAAATTGGGCACAACTCAAAACGAAGACGAACTGGTATTTGGCGGAACACCCGAAGAAAAACACCGTTATGTTGGCGGTGGCGTAACCGACGATAATCGTTACCTGGTAATTACAGCCAGCGTTTCCACTTCCGGCAATAAACTGTTTATTAAAGACCTTACCCAGCCAAACAGTAAATTAATTACTGTAATCGGAACCGACGAAAGCGACACTTACGTAATCGATAATGTGGGCACAAAACTCTACCTGGTTACCAATTTAAATGCACCAAACCAACGAGTGGTTACTACCGATGTAAGCAACCCAACACATGAAAACTGGGTGGATTTTATTCCTGAAACTGAAAACGTTCTTAGCCCGTCAACCGGATGTGGTTATTTCTTTGCCGAATATATGATTGATGCGGTAGCAAAAGTATTTCAATACGACTATGATGGCAAAATGATTCGCGAAGTGGAACTGCCGGGAGTTGGTTCGGTTAGTGGTTTTGGTGCTAAGAAAAAGGCTACCGAAATGTATTACACGTTCACCAACTACATTACGCCGGGAAGTATTTATCAATACGATTTTGAAACCGGTGAATCGGAACTGTACCGCAAACCGGCAATCGACTTCAATCCAAACGATTTTGAAAGCAAACAGGTTTTTTACACCTCGAAAGACGGCACTAAAATCCCGATGATCATCACGTTCAAAAAGGGAACTGAACTGAATGGCAAAAATCCAACGATCCTCTACGGTTACGGCGGTTTTAACGTTAGCCTTACACCAAGTTTTTCGGTTACCAATGCTGTTTGGCTCGAGCAAGGTGGCGTATATGCTGTTGCCAATTTGCGTGGTGGTGGCGAGTATGGTAAAAAGTGGCACGATGCAGGAACCAAAATGCAAAAACAAAATGTTTTCGACGATTTTATTGCCGCTGCCGAATACCTGATTGCCGAGAATTATACATCGAGCGATTACCTGGCCATCCGTGGCGGATCGAACGGAGGGTTATTGGTTGGCGCCGTAATGACACAACGCCCCGATTTAATGAAAGTGGCACTTCCGGCAGTTGGCGTGCTGGATATGTTACGTTACCACACCTTTACCGCAGGTGCAGGTTGGGCCTACGATTACGGCACAGCCGAAGACAACATAGAAATGTTTGAATACCTGAAAGGATATTCTCCGGTGCACAATGTAAAAGCGGGTGTTGAATATCCGGCAACGCTGGTAACCACAGGCGACCACGACGACCGTGTTGTTCCGGCACACAGCTTTAAATTTGCAGCCGAATTACAGGCAAAACAAGCTGGTGACAACCCGGTTCTTATCCGGATAGAAACTGATGCCGGACACGGAGCAGGAACCCCTGTAAGCAAAACCATTGAGCAGTATGCTGATATTTATGGCTTCACACTTTGGAATATGGGCATTAAGTCGCTGACTGAAAATTAGACAAAAATTCCCTGAAAGTTTGGGATAAAAAATACTACTTTTGAATTCCCGGTAGCACGATTTGTTACCGGGAATTTTTATGTTGAAGAACAATGCAATTTCTGGTTATTGAGGGAAATATCGGGGCTGGCAAATCAACACTTTCGCGAATGATTGCCAAAGATTACAACGCCAAACTGGTGATGGAACAATTTGCCGACAATCCCTTTTTACCCAAGTTTTACCAGGACAAAGAACGTTATTCATTTCCGCTGGAACTTTCGTTCCTGGCCGACCGCTATACGCAAATCAAAAACGAAGTGCTCAACCTCGATCTCTTTCACCCGTTTATGGTGGCCGACTACTATTTCGCCAAAACCGCAATTTTTGCCGAAACCACGCTTAAGAAAGATGAATACCATCTGTTCCGGCAAATCTTCAACATTATTTTCGAATCGATGCCCAAACCTGATTTGTATGTTTACCTCCATTCGGATGTCGACCGACTGATGAAAAATATAAAAATGCGCGGGCGCGATTATGAACAAAACATGGATCCTGTTTATCTGGAGAAAATTGGCGATGGATACTTTAACTTTTTTAAACAAATTTCCACCTTCCCTATCCTGATTATTGATATTAACGGCATTGATTTTGTACAAAATCCCGACCATTATCAGCAGTTGAAATCCGCCATTTTTAATAGTGAATATAAATTAGGAATAAACCGTCTGATATTGTGATAAAAACATGGGCTACAGCTTTTAAATATTGAAAAGCTTTTTACTTTTGTCTGCTCGAATGTGAATTTTAATTATAGTATAAATAATGTCTGTTATGAGAAGAATCAACTTTAAACCTATCCCCCTTTTCATTGGTATTGCGGTATTATTGGCCGGATGTTCCGGACTAAACAAAATGAAGAAAGATGCCGATCAAATCAACTTCAAAGTTACCCCTGAGGTGCTTGAGGCACATGCCAGTGAAGTTGCCGTTGCAATCGACACACGTTTCCCAGCCAAATACTTCAACAAAAAAGTTACATTAACTGCTACACCTGTGCTAAAATACGATGGTGGAGAAACTGCGTATGAGCCTGTTTCGGTGCAGGGCGAAAGTGTTGAAGCCAACAACAAAGTAATTAGCTACAACGGTGGTAGTTTAAATTACAAAAATGCTGTTGCTTACGATAAAGCCATGGCAAAATCAGAACTTTACGTAAACATCAAAGCATCACAAGGTGCAAAATCGGTTGATTTCGAGCCAATAAAAGTTGCCGATGGTATTATTGCTACCAGCGAAAAAGTTATCATGATCCCTAAAGCGATTTTAGGTGTTGAGCGCGAAGCTAACAACAGCGGAAAATACGATCCAAATATCGATGCTTTCCAACGTATCGTTCCTGACGAAATGACTGCAGACATCAAATACCTGATCAATCGTTCGAACATTCGCAGAGACGAAACTTCAAAAAGTGAAGTTACTGCACTGGAAGACTACACTAAAAAAGCAAACGAAGACGAAAGAATCGATCTGAAAGATGTTGAGGTTTCAGCTTATGCATCACCTGATGGTACAATCGATCTGAACCTTGATCTTGCTGCAAAACGTAAAGAAACATCTTCGGCATTTTTGGCTAAAAAATTAAAAGAAGCCGGTATTGATGTTAAGTTGAAAACAAAATACACTCCTGAAGACTGGGACGGTTTTAAAATCTTGTTGGAGCAGTCGAACATTAAAGACAAAGAACTGATCCTGCGTGTACTTTCGATGTACAACGACCCAGAAGTTCGTGAGCGTGAAATCCGTAACCTAAGTGAGACTTTTAATGAAGTTGCTGACGAAATTCTTCCTCAGTTGCGTCGTGCAAAAATGACTACCAGCGTTGATATGATTGGTAAAACCGACGAAGAATTAAAAGCAGCTGCCACAGCTGATCCTTCTTCATTAAATCCGGCAGAGTTACTTTACGCTGCTACTTTGTTCGAAGATCTTAACGAACAACTTTCGGTTTACAATACGTTTATGGAAGTTTATCCGAACGACTGGAGAGGACCAAACAACGCAGGTTACGTAATGGTTCAGCAATACAAATATGCAGATGCAAAACCATTGTTCGAGAAAGCTGAGAAACTGGCTAACGACGAGCCTATCGTTAAAAACAACGTTGGTGCGGTTACTTTAACCGAAGGCGATGTTGACGCTGCTGAAGCTTTATTTGGTGCTGCTGCAGGTGCAGGCGACGCTGTTAACTACAACATGGGAATTGTTAGCGTTAAAAAAGCCGAATACGACAGAGCTGTTCAGTATTTCAACCGTTTTGCCGATGTAAACTCGGGATTGGCAAAATTACTGGCCGGAAACAACAACGGTGCGGTTAAAGACCTTGACGCTTGTACAATTGAAGGTTGCTATATGACTGAATATTTCAAAGCTGTAATTGGTGCACGCACTGCTAAAGAATCGTTATTGTTCGACAGCCTGAAAGCTGCTGTTGACATGAATGCCGGTTTGAAAGAAGTGGCCAAAACAGATATGGAATTCGCAAAATATTTCGACAATGCTAAATTTAAAGCTATTGTTGACTAATACCATTTGTTTTTCAGTGTGAGCCATTAGCGAAACACTGAAATTACAATGGTTAATGCCGATTGAAAATTTAAAGACTCAATTTGATTTCACATCGGTATAATTAAGTTGTGATAAACTTATTGGAAGGGCGATCGTTTGATCGCCCTTTTTTTATGCTGGTTCATGACAAAACCTCTTTTTTAATCCTGCGCAAAACACTATTTTTCAAGCTCAATTATTAAGGGAAATTCAAGTAAATGTTATGGAGTACATAAACAAGTATGTAGAGGAAAACAAAGACCGGTTTTTGGAGGAATTATTTGGATTGATCCGCATTCCGTCGATCAGTTCGATTGCTGCCCACAAACCGGATATGTATAAAGCCGCCGGGTACTGGAAGAAAACACTTTTGGAAGCCGGTGCCGATAAAGCCGAAGTTTTTGAAACCGCCGGGAACCCGGTTACCTATGGCGAAAAAATCATCGATCCGGCACTACCAACCGTATTGGTTTACGGCCATATGGATGTGATGCCGGTTGATCCCATCGATTTGTGGGACACACCACCGTTTGAGCCACAGGTGCGCGACGGCAAAATTTATGCCCGCGGTGCCGACGATGACAAGGGGCAGGGAATGATGCACGCCAAAGCTTTTGAGCTGATGGTAAAAACCAATACCCTTCCCTGCAACGTAAAATTTATGATTGAAGGCGAAGAGGAAATAGGATCGCCAAACCTGGGAAAATGGTGCGAGCAGAACAAGGAAATGCTAAAAGCCGATATTATCCTGGTTTCCGACACTTCAATGCTGGCTGCTGATATTCCTTCCATTACCACCGGATTGCGCGGACTGTCGTACTGGCAGGTGGAAGTTACCGGCCCAAACCGCGACCTGCACTCGGGTATTTTTGGCGGCGCAGTTGCCAACCCGATTAATGTACTTTGTTCGATGATCGACCAGATGGTTGACGCAGATGGCAAGGTTACCATCCCCGGTTTTTATGATACCGTTCAGGAAGTATCGGCCGAAGAACGTGCCTTGCTGGCCAAAGCTCCGTTTAACGAGGAAAAGTATAAAAAAGCACTTGGTGTTGATGAGCTGAAAGGAGAAAAAGACTTTACAACAAGCGAGCACACCGGCATTCGTCCGTCGTTTGATGTATGCGGCATTTGGGGCGGTTACACCGGAGAAGGTGCAAAAACCGTATTGCCATCAAAAGCTTTTGCAAAAATCTCATCGCGTTTGGTTCCCGATCAGGATCACGAAAAAATAGCCGTACTTTTTAAAGACCACTTTGAAAGTATTGCGCCAAAATCGGTAAAAGTTGAGGTTACCTACTTACACGGTGGCCCCGCTTATGTTTGCCCCATTGATATTCCAGCCTACCAGGCTGCTGAAAAAGCGTATACCGATACTTTTGGCAAACGTCCGGTACCGGTTCGCTCGGGTGGAAGTATCCCGATTATCTCAACTTTTGAAAAAGTGCTTGGAATTAAGTCGGTATTAATGGGCTTTGGACTGGAATCGGATGCTATTCATTCACCCAACGAAAACTACCCGCTGGAACAGTTTTACAAAGGCATAAAAACCATTCCGCTATTCTATAAATATTTTGCGGAAATGAGTAAATAGAATCAGAAGGCCTTCAAGGTTTTTGAAACCTTGAAGGTCTGACTAAATACAAAACCTACAACTTTATTAACTCCAAATACATCAACTGTTTATCGCCGGTATTTCCGGCAGCAGGTAACAGCGAGATGGTTTGCTCGCCAATTTCTTTTATTTCCAGTTCGCCCAATTCCACCAAATCAAATTCTTCGCCGGTATCAGGGATTTCTGCTTCTATTTTCTGATCTCCCAAACGAACCGTTAATCCTCCTCTTTCGGCACTCCACACCAAAGCTTCAACCCGGTATTTGCCCGGTTCAGCATCAAAAATCCACTCTAACCGTGTGCGGGCATCCACCCAGTTGGCAATTATTGAGTTTGAACCACTACCTTTTAACACAGCATGTTCGCCATAACCGGGATTATAAATGTCGGCAAAGTCGGCTGGTAACAACACACTACCTTCTTTTAAGTGTGGTTTATTACTTGTTACCGTCATTTCGCCACGTATTTTCACAACAACCACCGTATTTATCTCATTAAATATTACCGACGGCGCATGAACATGTAAATCGCCCTCTTCAAATTTCCAGGCAAAATGCTGTTTCGGGTTCGACAACAGGTAAACATCGCGTACATTTGCTTCCAGTCCAGGCACTTTTAATAAGCCATCTTTTGGCCAGTCAAAAACATGCAGGTAAAGATTGGTTACGCCGCCCTCCTTTTTGGTAGTGCAGCGGCCCCAGGGCAATTTATAAAACGGACTGGCACTTGTACCGTATATTGATTTGCCGTTTTGTTGCATCCAGTGGCCCATTTCTTTTAGGCGCTCAACACTGGCTTTGGGGAATTCACCTGTTGCAGTTGGCCCCACGTTCAGCAACAGATTACCACCTTTACTGGCAATATCAACCAACATTTTTATCAACTCTTCGGTAGATTTCCAGTTTTCGTCGTACCATTTGTAGCCCCAGCTGGTGTTCATGGTCATACACACCTCCCAATCGTAATCAAGCCCGGTTGGCGGCACATGCTGTTCGGGTGTTTGAAAATCGCCCGGCCATGGACGATACAGGCGGTTATTCGTTATCAGGTTAGGGTAATCATCGGTAACTGCTTTTAAAGCGTTAGCCGCTTCTTCTGTCATTCCGCGTGGCGTATCCCACCACAAAATATCCAGCCCTCCGTAGTTTTCCAGAATTTCTTTTACCTGCGGCACCGCCTTTCCGTTTATGTAATTCATCAGTGGTTCGCGTTTTAAATCCGGATCCCAATGAGGTTTACCTTCTTCAATGCTCCAGTAAGTTCCGCCCGGTTCGTGCCAGTCTTGCGCCTGCGAGTAGTAAAAACCCAAACGTATACCTTCTCTTTTACAAACTTCAGCCAGTTCTTTTAACGGATCGCGGTCAAAAGGCGTAGCATCTACAATATTGTATTTGCTGGCTTTTGAATGAAACATTGCAAAACCATCGTGGTGTTTCGAGGTGATCACAATGTATTTCATTCCGGCATATTTAGCCAGTTTTACCCATGCTTCGGCATCAAATTTATCGGGATTAAAGTTTTCTGCCAGTTGCTCGTATTCCTTCACCGGAATTTCGGCACGGGCCATTATCCATTCGCTAATCCCATTTATACGTTCGCCTTTCCATTCACCTGCCGGATCGGCATATAAACCCCAGTGAATAAACATTCCGAAGCGGGCCTCGCGCCACCACTCCATTTTCTGATCGTGAGCCGATAGTTCATCATTCTTTGTGGTTTTCTCCTCCTTTTTCGAATCGCACGAAACAAAAAGCAGGGCAAACAGGGCAATAAGCAATAAGCGGTTCATACTATAAAATTGTCTGTTTAATGTACAGGTATAAATTTCGGAATAATAATTACAAAAACAGGCCATTCCTCGTCTTTTGTGTCATTAATTCAATGTGCGTATTATTTCCTCTGCCAATGGGCTCAACTCATCTGCAAAACAACAAGATTCATCGCAGTTAAAAGCCTATCCGTCTTAATTGATTGTTAAAGGCGGGCAAGCATTTTTAAGTTGAGCAGAATTTTGTTTATTTAGCTTTTCATTACCAGAAAAATGACAAACAAAACTTGCCTGATTTTTTGCAATTGTGGTGCTGGCATCATTTCCGACGATAAGAAGGAAGAGCTTTCAGAAGCTTTCAAACCGCTTGGAGTTGATATTTATGAGCTGCACGACCTTTGTGCTTTTTCGCTGAATGAAAAGGACTTCCTACACCAATTGGATAACGATTACGACAAAACACTGATTGCTGCCTGCTACCCGCGGGCCATTAAAAATATGTTTGAGCAGAACGGGGTTCAGCTCAGCAATTACGAGGTGTTTAATTTCAGGGAGACCGACACTGAAGAAATTACCTCCGATATAGCTGCCCGGATTGAGGAAAAGCAGGAAAACAGCAAATACGAAATAAAAAAGACCGGGCTAAAAGTTCCGGCGTGGTACCCGATCATCGATAAGGAGCGTTGTACCCTTTGCGGACAGTGTGCCCGGTTCTGTGTTTTTGGAGTTTATTCGTACAATAAAAAAAGCCTCAAGGTTGTCAATCCGTTGTCGTGCAAAAACAATTGTCCGGCTTGCGGACGAACCTGCCCGGCATCGGCGATTATATTCCCGCGTTTACCTGAAAATTCTGCGTTATCAGGAGCAGAACCCGGCGACGATAAAAAAGCATCGGGAAACGATCAAAAAGGAAATTTGTTTGTTATGTTGAACGAGCGCAATAATACCCGAAGAAACATTTTCAAACAAGGCGCTTTTCAACAAGCAGAAGAAGAGAAAAAGAGAGCCCTGGAAGAATTAAAGAACAGCTTAAAAAACCCAAAAAGCGATGGTTAAACAAATCCTGAAAACAGATAAAAAATGCTTGTATAAGTTTGCATATAACATGGGCATAAAAGGTGCCCGTGGTATTCAGCGTTTTCAGAAACGAGTAAAAAAGGGCGATTTCTTTCCGGCATTTCATTTTATTTCGGTTACCGACGATTGCAACCTGAATTGTCAGGGCTGCTGGGTGACGCATAAAAAACAGAATGCGCGCATGTCGCCCGAAATGTTGGATTCGATTATCACGCAATCAAAAGCAAAAGGCTCATACTTTTTTGGGATTCTCGGTGGCGAACCACTGATGTACAAACCGCTTTTCGATGTTTTTGAAAAACATTCTGATTGCTATTTTCAGCTGTTTACCAATGGCACTCTACTTACCAAAGATATTGCTGAACGTTTACGCAAACTGGCCAACGTTTCGCCGCTAATCAGTTTTGAAGGCGACAACGAAGTTGCCGATGTGCGCCGCGGAGGAAAAAACGTTTATCAAAAAGCACAGGATGCAATTGATCATTCAACCGATGCCGGATTGATAACCGGTGTGGCGATGAGTGTTTGCAAATCGAATATCGATCTGGCCTTTTCCGATGACTTTATTCAATCGCTGATCGACCGTGGCGTACTTTATTTGTGGTACTACATATATCGTCCGGCGGGACAAGACGCAACTGTTGAGCTTTGTCTGTCGGCGGAGCAAATTGAGCAACTTCGCCAATTTATTGTTGATGCGCGCCGGAAATACAACATCGCTATTATCGACGCCTATTGGGATGAAAATGGAAAAGGATTGTGCCCCGCGGCATCGGGCCTAAGTCACCATATTAATGCTTCGGGCGATATAGAACCTTGCCCGGTTATTCAGTTTGCCACCAACAATGTGGCCGATGGCAACCTGGAAAGCATTTACCGCAATTCAACTTTCCTGGCGGGATTTAAAACAGAAATACCAAAACTGACCACGGGCTGTATCGTAATGGACGATCCACAGTGGTTGGTTAATTATACAAAACAACATGCCGCAAAAGATACATCGGGCCGGGATAACGAAGCCGAACGCCTGAGCAAAATGGAAAAAGTTTCCAGTCATGGCTCGGCAAAACCGGTTCGCGAAAAGAGCTGGGTGTATCGCTTTGCAAAAAAACGGGCATTTTTTGGCTTTGGCGCCTACGGTTAATATGAAGGAGACAAACGGTATATTGAAAGTTCCTGAGGAATCGTTCGTGCGCAACAAAATGCGTAAGGCTGCTGCAGCTATGCTCGGAATGTTGGAGCTGCGTCCTCCTGTAAACATCCAAAAACTGGAAGAACTGGCCGCTGCGTTGGTGCGCGAGCAGGAAATTTCTGCTGAATTTATTCCTTTTGCCATGGTTTTACTGGGTAACGAATCGTGGCGAAAAACGGTAAAAGCAACGCCCATGAACCGCCGGCTTTTACTATTGCCGCAATGCCTGAACGACAACAATAAATGCGAGGGCCTGTTCGACGAACTGGGCCTAAACTGTGCCGGATGTAAGGCCTGCCCCATCGATGATCTGCTGATTGAAGCCGAATCAAAAGGATATGCCAATTTGGTGGCCGAAGGAACCACGGTTGCGGTTGGCTTGGTGGAAGAAGGATCAATAGATGCTGTAATCGGCGTGAGTTGTATGCCGGTGTTGCAACGTTCTTTTGAGCCGGTATCAAATGCTGCCGTACCGGTAATTGGCATCCCGCTGCTTTTCGATGGCTGTGAAGAGACCCGCGCCGATATAAAATGGATTCTGGATGAAATGCGTTCCTATGAGCCGGATGAAGCGCACCAACCCATTTCGGTGTCATTGTTAAAGAACCGAATCGAAGGTTTTTTCACCAAAGAATACATCGAAAAATATATTCCCGGCCGCGATAAAACAGAACAAATTGCACAGGAATATATGCTTATTGACGGACAGCGGATACGCCCGCTGCTTGCCGCTTTAGCTTACCTGGCCTACTCAACTTCTAAAACCGATGAGCTTCTAAAACCTTTAACACTTATCATCGAGTGTTTCCATAAGGCGTCGCTTATTCACGACGATATTGAAGACAATGCCAACCAGCGTTACAACACGCTTACCGCGCATGAAAAATACGGCGTTCCTCAGGCTATTAATGCCGGCGATTTTCTGATTGGGAAAGGATACGAGTTGTTGAGTGATCTGGATATTTCGAACGAAATCCTGAAAAACTGCCTGCGTTTTATTGCCCACTCGCACATACAATTAACACGCGGCCAAGGCGTCGACATTCTTTTCAACGACGGCAAAATTCAACTATTGCCCGATGAGATGATCGAGGTTTTTAAGAATAAAACCG
This sequence comes from Draconibacterium sp., assembly GCF_041583095.1. Classification (NCBI taxonomy): domain Bacteria; kingdom Pseudomonadati; phylum Bacteroidota; class Bacteroidia; order Marinilabiliales; family Prolixibacteraceae; genus Draconibacterium; species Draconibacterium sp. The sequence goes on along the minus strand of NZ_JBFHGM010000103.1, from coordinate 2,640 downwards.
GTGAAGCCATTAAAGTGGCCTTGTTGCTGGGAGCAATTATTAGCGGAGCAAACAAACAGGAACAGGAAATTCTGGAACAATTTGCCGATTTTATGGGAATTGCCTACCAAATTCGCGACGACCTGAATGAATATACGGAACAACATTCGGCCGAAAAAACCGGCGATTATCCCTTCCTGCTGGCCTTACTGAACAAACATTTCGCCGATCAGGGAAAAGAGACGCCAGCGAATTTATTCGGGCAAGTTGGTGAATTCAGAAAGTTGATTGATCAAACCGGATTGCTGGAAGTTACAAAGGAATACTTGCAGAAATACGTTGACAACTGTTACGCGGAACTAGATAAACTGGATAATTCCAAACTCCGACTTAGCCTTTACGGCGTGATGGGAAAGATATTTAAATCAGAAACTACCAATGAGTAAACCAAAGAAGATCGCGATCTATAAAAAACTGGTTCGGCGACTTTCTTTAGGATTTGAAACTTTATCGCCCGAAATACAACAGGAAATCACTGATTTTATAAAAAGTCAGCAACATACTTCGGGGGGCTTTTGCGATCGTGCCGGAAAACCTGATCCATACTACTCTCTTTTTGGCTGCTGGTTGAGTTTAGCCACCGGACAAAAAGAAGAAATTGAGCAGTTAAAAGCCTACATTTCGAAACAACCTGAGACATCAAGTACCGTTGAAGAACTGGCGCTAAATCTAATGAAAGCGGAGCTATTCCAGCAGCCGAAAAACGAATCGCTGCTTTCGTTGCTAAAAAAAGTTTTTTCGGGGCATAACTTCATGGATATTTCATACCGCTTTTTTCTGCTGGCTTTAACGATTGATGCCACTGCAAAAAACCGCTTTGTATTTAACCTGATGGCACGTGTTTGGCTGCCCTTTTACAAAGTAAAAAATAACTCTCCATGTAGTTTGGTAGCCGCTCTTTGTTTCGCCCGATTTGACCTTGGATTGGAGTACTATAAATATCAAAAATTGTTATTGGAATTTCACCAGGAAAAAGCAGGGTTCAGGGCTTTTGAAACCACACCGTTCAGCGATACTTTATCAACCGGAGTGGCACTTTTCTCTTTGGCTGAAACCAATTATGATCTGAGGCTGATCACTCCTGATTGTCTTGATTTTATTCAAATGAATTATCTTTCAGGAGCCTTTCTTTCGGGTGATGGTGACGAAACCCGCGACCTGGAATATACGTTTTATGGTTTGCTGGCGCTGGGGAGCCTTGTTAAGGATGAATTGGCAGGATGAAGGATTAAGATTGCAGAATGATGATTAACGATTTTTGATTTGAGAAGGAATAGGCAATTAGCAATTTACAATAGGCAAAACTGATTAACGTCACAGAAATCTTAGTGTCTTCGAGTCTTTGTGTTTAAAAAATTAAAAGTGAAAAAAGAAGAGTTGGAAATACGGTTTAAGGAATTGAGCGATATTTTGCTTGGCGAACTCAACGACGAAGGATTTTGGTCAGGAGAATTATCGTCGAGTGCACTGGGTGCAGCCGTTGCGGTTGCAGCACTTCATTTTCACGATGCCACTCTTCATCAACAGGAAATTAAAAGCGGATTGAAATGGCTCTCATTAAATCAAAATGCAGACGGTGGTTACGGCGACACACCAGAAAGTCCGGCTAATATTTCAACTTCGTTACTTAGTTATGCGGCACTGAATCTTTACGCAGAAAATAATTCAGAAGTAAAGACAACACAGCAAAAACTGGCAGACTACCTGCTTACACAAAATGTTGATGTTCGCTCTGACCAGGTCGCAAAAGTTATTCTCGATCATTACCAAAAAGATTATACGTTTTCGGTGCCCATTTTAACGTTGTGTGCACTTTGTGGTGTTCCCGGAGACGATGGTTTTAAACACATTCCGCAGTTGCCTTTCGAGCTGGCGTTGCTGCCGCGCCGGTTTTATCGCTTGATGAATCTGAGTGTGGTAAGTTATGCAATCCCGGCATTGATCGCCGTTGGTATTGTGGTTTTCCGCAAGAAAAAATCGAACGGATTAACTCGTGCTATCCGGGCAAAAGCTGAAAAGAAAGCCCTTAAAATTCTGGAACGATCGCTACCCGAAAGTGGTGGTTTTCTGGAAGCGATTCCCTTGACCGCTTTTGTTGCACTAAGCCTCGTCAATGCAGGATTAAGAGATTCGATTGTAGTAGACAAAGGAATTGCTTTTTTGAAGCGTACACAACGCGAAGATGGTAGCTGGCCCATTGACATCGACCTCTCGACGTGGGTAACCACCTTAAGTGTAAAAGCACTGGGAGAAAGAAAAAACGAGGTATTGTCAGTAACTCAACAAAAGCGTATTGTTAATCACTTGCTTTCGGTGCAAAATAAAACGATACATCCGTTTAACGGCACTTCGCCGGGTGGTTGGGGCTGGACAAATTACACGGGCTCCGTACCCGACTGCGACGATACACCCGGAGCGATTCTGGCACTTTTAGATTTGTCGCCACATCATACAATTACGGAGGAAATATTGGTTGGTGGTGACTGGTTGCTAAAACTTCAAAATAACGATGGCGGCTTTCCAACCTTTTCGCGGGGTTGGGGGAAATTACCCTTCGACCAAAGTTGTGCCGATTTAACCGGACACTGTGTTTTTGCGCTT